>SLSP01000360.1 GCA_007130345.1 Thermoflexales bacterium | reverse complement strand
GAAAAATCGCAATACCGCAAAAGTCACCCTGTTTGGGACACGGATAAACACAGATTTCACGGATAAAACCAAAAAAATCCGTGTTTTTCCGTGTAAATCCGTGTCCTGACTTGAAAACAACCGGAGACTGCTTCTTGTCACAGGGTCAGTTTGGCGCTACTGCCAAAAATCACCACAAAAAGAATGCTCCTGGCCTCTGTAAGCAAATCCAGATAGCAACTCTGTGACGTTTGACGTTTCACGTTTGACGCTTCGCGTTTCACGCTCATCAAAACAGCGCCTCCATCGATGCCCGGATGTGCTCGACTTCGGCCTGGATTTGGCGCCGGATGGCGCCGGAGAGCAGGGGCAGGCGCAGCAGCCCGGCCCCCACGCGGTTCGTTGCGCCCACGTCCAGGCGCAGGGTGATGGGCGGCGCGGCGCGCTCCGCGATGACGAACGCGCCCCACACCGGCAACGGCGGCGCGAGCAGGCGGAAGCGGAAGTGATACGCGCCCACGTCGCGGAGTTCGAAGCGCAAGGTGGCGCGAAAGCCCCGGAAGACCTCTTCGGTCTCGAAGCGGCTGCCGACCTCGCCAAAGTCGCCCTGGGTCACGGTGAATCCGGCGTGCGTGTCAAAGGTGTAGCGTTCGGGGTGCTCCTTGAGGGAGAGAAACCACGCGCGGGCCTGATCGGCGGTCACGTTGATGGGCGCGGTGGCGGTCAGTATAGCATGGGACATAGAGTTGTCTCAATCCTCACAGATAAATGGCAATACCGCAAAAGTCACCCTGTTTGGGACACGGATGAACACAGATTGCACGGATAAAACCAAAAAAATCCGTGTTTTTCCGTGTAAATCCGTGTCCTTGCTTGAAATCAACCGGGGAACTCTTCTTGTCACAGGGTTAGTTTTGCGCTACTGCGATAAATGCGTGTCATGACGGCGCGCATCTCAATAACTGAGATTCCGGCAAGCGCCGGGCAAGCTATGACGAACACTTTAAGACATTAGCCATATTGTACATTACAGCGCCAGTGCGAGCAAGAAGATGGCCCACGCGGGTTGTTTTATCGGCAAGCTGAGAGTATAATCATCCTACACCGAACATGCTCAAGGAGGCTATATGGCATTGTCAGACGCACTTTTCTGGTTCATCCTCATCGCTTTCGTCGTACTGTTCTGGTTCGTCCCGCAATGGCTGAACCGTCGCCGGCAGCAGCAGCGCATCGAGGCGTTGAGCGTGGGCGACCGCGTGCTGACCATCGGCGGCTTCGTCGGCACGCTCACCCACTTCGATCCCGAAGCCGGCGCGGCCCGCATCCGCCTGACCGAAGACGTCGAGGTGGAGATACTGCCCGGCGCGATCCGCGGGCAGTATCGGGACGACGCCGGAGAAGCGGAGGCAGCGGACTGATGCACCTCTCCGTCGCCGTGAGCAAAATCGACAAGTGGGCCGAGCGGCAAGGCGGCGACACGCTCGAAATGATCGAGCGCCCGCAAGGCGGCCTCTCGCTGGTGCTCTCTGACGGGCAAAGCTCCGGGCCAGGGGCCAAGTCCATTAGCATCTGGGTGGTGCGCAAAGTTGTTTCCGAGTTGGCCGAGGGCGTGCGCGATGGCGCGGCGGCCCGCGCCGCCAACGACATCCTCTACGCGATGCGCGGCGGGCGCGTTTCGGCCACGCTCGCCATCCTCTCCGTCGATTTGCAAAGCCGCTCGCTCGTCATCACCCGCTGCGGCAACGCCTCGGTCTACGTGCGCCCGCCCGGCGGCGATCTTTACGCTCTGGATGAGGACTCGCCGACCCTGGGCTTCTACGCCCGCACCCGCCCCCTCGTCACGGAACTGCCCCTCGAACCGGGGCTGATGGCGTGCGCGTTCACCGATGGTCTACTCCACGCCGGAGGTCGATCCGGCAGCGGCGCGCTCGACATTCCGCAAAGCATCGAGACTATCTGGCAAGAGACACCGTCCGCCCAAGCCCTGGTCGATGGCCTGCTGGCCCGCAGCCTAGAGCGCGATCAAAATCGGCCCACCGACGACACCAGCGTGCTCGCCGTCCACATCCAATCCGGCGAACCCACCGGCCCCCGCACCCTGCACGCCGAAATGCCCCTTCCTGACTTTTGAAACAGGACACGGAACACAAATCACGTTTGACGCTTGACGTTTCACGCTTGAGGAGTCGTTTTGCTCATCGGCATCGTTGGCCCGTGTGCTTCCGGTAAATCCGCGCTGGCGCAGGCATTGCGCGCGCGGGGCTATCGCGTCAAGGAGATTATGCAAGAACACTGCGCGGCCCCGGCGATGTGGCAGCGCATCACCAACCCGGATATCCTCATCTACCTGGACGTCAGCCTGGAAGAGGCCGCGCGCCGCGAGGGACTAGATCGCCCGTCCTCCTGGTGGCCCGAAGAGCGCGCCGTCCGTCTGGCTCACGCCCGCCAACATTGCGACATCTACGTTGATACGTCCGATCTCGCCCCGGAGCAAGTGGTACAGCATGTCATCGCCTTTTTAGAAACGTAGTGTACTCTCAGGGGCTTGCGGTACACCCACGAGATCTCAAAAGATAGCTCGGAATTTAGGCAGCAACCTAAAGTTTGCCTTACATTTTGCCATTTGCCATTTGCCATTTGCGAAGGAGGAAAATTATGCCAACGGGACAATCCCCACACGACCCCCGCCAGCAAGCGGATCAGCAAGTTAGCCAGGGCCTGGATCGAACCGAGCGGGCGGCTGCCAAAGCCGCCGGTGAGGCGACCACCACCCTGGAGATGTTGCGCACGCAGACCGACCGCGTGCGCGGCTTGATGTCGCTGTTCGGCTTCGGACGGCGCATCCTCGTTCCCCCCGATGAAATCCACGTCGTGGTCGGCGACGGGCATCACATCGCGCTGCCCTCGAAGAAAAGCCGCGTCTTCGGCCAGACCGCCGACCGCGCCTCCACCTATTGGCTCAACCGCCTCTCGCAGGTCATCAAGCTCAAAACCATCAGCTTCACCGTCCCCTTGCGCGGCGAAAATGACGAAGGCGTGGAGGTGCTGGACAGCAGCAAGGTCAGCTTCCGGCTCTGGGCGCACGCGGTGGCGAAACTCAATCCCGAAAAGGCCGAAGTCGCCGCGCAGCGCGTCGGCCTCGATGCTACCAGCCTGATCAACACCATCACCGAGGTCGGCACGTCCGAGCTAATCGCGGCGGCGGCGGTGATGACCCTGGAGGAGATCATCGCCGACCGGCAAAAGCTGGCCGCTATCGCCTTCCCCCAGGTCAACCAGATCCTCTCGGAGCTAGGCTATGACCTGGCCCTGCTCACGGTCACACGCCTGGACGGCAGCGCGTACCAGAAATTGGTCAACCAGGCCCGCGCGCGCATCTCCAAAGAGACCAGCATCGCCACCAACCGCGAGCAGGTGGTCGAGTTGCAGGATGGGGAGGCCCGCCAGCGCCAGGAAGCCGAAATCCGCGCGCAGACCGAGAAGAAACTGGCCGCCGAGCGGCTGGAAGCGGAGCGCGAGGTGGAAACCGCGACGGTCAAGCAGCAAGATGACCTGGCGATGCGGCGGCACGAGGTCAATTTGCGGCAGGCCGAGCGGGATAAGGTTGCCGCGCGCGCCGCCTACGAGGTCGAAATCGAGAAGGTGCAACTCTCGCGCCAGCAACAGGAGGCGGAGGTCGAGCGGGATGCCGAGGTCAAATCGCAACGCATCGCGCGCGAGGCCCGCATCCAACTGGCGGTGACGGAAGCGGACGCCGAGCGGTTGGCCCTGGAGCAGGCCCGGCGCATCGAGCGCGAGGCCGAAAATACGCTGGCCGACGCCAAGCGCCTGGAGCAAGAGGAGTTGGCGCGGGCGCAACGCGCGCGCCAAGTGGCCCTGGTGCAAGCGGAGCAGTTGGCCGATGCCCTGCGCGTCGAATCGGAGGCGGAATCCAAAGCCCTGGCGATCCAGGTGGATGCGGAGACGAAAGCCGAACTGGTGCGCGCCGAATCCGAGGCCACCGCCACTGAGAAGCGCGCCCAGGCCGCCAAAATCCGCGCCGAAGCTACCCGCGCTGAGGCCGCCGCGCATGGCCTGGCCGAAGCCGAGGTCGAATCCGCCCGCGTCGAGGTCGCCGAGAAGCAAGTCGAGGTCAACCGCGCCGAGGGTTTGGCCCAGGCCGCCGTCGCCAAGGCGCAGGCCGAAGCCGAGGCCGAGCGGCTGCAACGCCTCCGGCAAGTCGAAATTGACGCCCAGCGCGCCCTCGTCAAGCTCTACGATGAGGCCCCCGTGTTGGTGGATTTGGAAAAGCTCAAGATGCAGTTCGACCACGAGCAGGCCATCACCCGGCTTCAGATGGAGACCTATCTCAAAGCGTTCGAGGCCCTCGCGCCGAGCCTCCAGGTGCGCATCTACGGCAGCGGCGACCAGACCGGGCGCATCCTCACCGACCTGATGTCGCTGGCGCAGGGCGTCAACTACTTGGGCGACGAGGTGCCAATGGTTAAGCGGGTGCTTTCCGGCGAAAGTCGCTCTGCGAAACTGCTGCCCCGCCTCTCCGAGTTCGCGCCCTACATCCGCGAAGCCCTCAGCGACGTGAACGCGCGCATGTTCTCCAGCCTCCGCATCGCCGATTTGGTGGAGCGGTTGGTGCCGGTCGTCGCCGGGCAAGAAGACCTGACCGCGGCCCTCAACCAACTCCGCGAGGACGCCACCTTCCGCGTGGTGGGCGACCTGCCCGTAATGCCGCTGCTCAAGCTGCTCGGCGTCCAAGCGCCAGAGGCGGAGGAGATAGTGGATGATGAGACGCCGGAGGTTGCGGCAGTGGACGAGATCCCCGCGCCATTCGAGGATATGGCAGCGGCGGTGCTGTCGCAGTGAGCGCGTGATGAAAAATTGCACGGCAAACTCTAGTATCTTCTCAATAAATCGGTGATTTTTCCCAGACCTGTCAGGTTTT
>SLSP01000538.1 GCA_007130345.1 Thermoflexales bacterium | reverse complement strand
GTGCCCGCCCCCGCCGAGCGCTTCAAGAGCATCGAGCACCTGATCAAGCGCTGGGTCGAACCCACCTTCCACGAACTGACCACAACCCTGCTCGGCCTCGTTACCGGCTTTATGAACCTGCACCTGCGCGGGCAGTGCTTCCGCGAGATCACGCCGCGCGACGTGTGCTTCGATCCCGCCACCGGCGAGGTGTTGCTGGTCTATGCCAACAACATCGTCAGCGACGGCGACACTGCCGCCCGCCCGCCGGACGATCTGCGCTTTATGGCCCCCGAAATCGCGCGCGGCGAGCGTCCGCCGAGCGTCCAGACCGACTTGCACACGCTGGCGACGCTGCTCTTCTATATGCTGATGGTGCATCATCCGCTGGAAGGCGAGCGCACCACCAGCTTCCCCGCCATCGATGCCGCCGCCGCCCGCGAGCTATACGGCACGCATCCCGTCTTCATCTTCGACCCCAACGACGCCTCCAACCGCCCTGTCCCCGGCTATCATGTCAGCGTGCAAGATTACTGGCCGCTCTACCCGCAATACCTGCGCGACCTCTTCATCCAAGCGTTCACCATCGGCCTGCGCGACCCCTACAACGGGCGCGTCCGCGAGAGCGAATGGCGGCAGGCCCTCATCCACCTGCGCGACACCATCATCTACTGCCCGCAGTGCAGCGCGGAGAACTTCTACGACATCGAGCAGCTCAAAGCGGCGGGCGGCGATCCCGGCGACTGCTGGGCGTGTCAGAGCGACCTGCGCCTGCCCCCGCGCCTCAAGCTGGATGATGAGGTGGTCATGCTCAACTTCAACACCTACCTCTACCCGCACCACGTCGATCCCAACCGGCGGTACGACTTTTCCCAGGCCATCGCCCAGGTGACGCAGCACCCGACGAATCCCAACATCTGGGGCCTCAAGAACCTCAGCGGCGAGAAGTGGGTCATCACCACCGGCGACGGCAACATCAAGGATGTGGGGCCGGGCCGCAGCGCCACGCTCGTTGGTGGCACCACCATCAGCTTTGGGCAGAAAGAAGGGGAAATCCGCACGTAATCCCTCCGGGCAACGCGCCGGGTAAGACGGCGTTGTTACTTGGCTTTTTTCCCGTTTTGTTGTACGATTAGGGGCAGCCAGGGTCAAGAGAGGTTTCTTTCTACAACACCTTGCCAAAATTCACCTTAGGACAGGAGAGAACTATGCAAATCGTTACCGATACCGGAATGGATCTGTATTTACCGCCCGAAGAGATCGCCGAGGATGTCCCGCTGCACATCACGCGCCACAAAGTATTGTTGGATGGCAAAACTTACCGCAGTGGACTGGATATTCAGCACAAAGAGCTTTACGAATTACTGGAAAAGACCGATGGCCTCCCCACCACTTCGGTACCCTCAACTGGCGAGATGGTCGAATTGTACCAGGAACTCGCCAAGACCGACCCGGACATCATCGCCATCCACATGTCATCGGGATTGAGCGGCACGATCAACTCGGCGCAATCCGCCTCCGAGATGGTGCCCGAAGCCAACGTGACCGTCATCGACGCGATGACGCTCTCTGGCGTGATGGGCTGGCAGGTCGCGGCTGCCACGCGCGCCGTCAAGGCCGGCTGGTCCCCGGAGCAGATCGCCAAGTTGGTGGCGGACATCGTCGCCGTCAGCGACAGCATCTACACGCTGGATGACCTGACGTACCTGATCCACGGGGGCCGCATCAGCCACATGAAGGGTCTGATCGCCTCCGCGCTGAAGCTCAAGCCCCTCATCGGCGTGGCGAAGAGCGATGGCAAGTACGAGCAACTGGGGAGCGTCCGCACCTTTAAGGGCGCGCTCAAGGGCCTGGTCAAGCAGATGCTCAAGCGCCATCCCGAAGGCACGCATCTGCGCGTGCAGATCATCCACGCCCTCAACCCCACCGCCGTCCCCATCCTCAAAGAGGAGATTGAGAAGCACTTCAAGTGTACGTGGCTGCCGGTGGGCAACATGTCCCCCGTCCTCAGCGCGCACACCGGGCCGAGCATGATCGGCCTGGGATTCGCCTCGTTAGCCGAGTACCCGGAGATTCCTTGAACGGGTAAGGGCGTAGGGGGATCGGGGAAGCCGATGAAGACTAAGACTTCCGAAGTCTAGGCGACTTCGGAAGTCTCATAGTTTCCCCTTATCCCTGTACACTTTCTCGGAGATAGTATGTCTGCCCCCCATTACTCGCGCCTGATCGAGCGGCTGAACCGCTTCCCCCAGGGCGCGCCGCCGTCGGAATCGCTCTACGCCCTCCTGCGCCTCCTCTTCAGCGAGCGGGAGGCCGAGTTGGTGGCGCACCTGCCCATCAAGCCCTTCACGGCGGAAAAGGCCGCGCGCATCTGGAAGATGAGCGAGGCCGAGGCCCGCAAGGTGCTGGACGAGTTGGCCGGCCGCGCCATCCTCATCGACATGATAGACCCGCAAGGCCAGACCTTCTACACGCTCCCCCCGCCGATGGCCGGGTTCTTCGAGTTTTCGATGATGCGCACCCGCGCCGACGTGGATCAGCACAAGCTCGGCGAACTTTTCTACCAGTACTGCAACGTCGAAGAGGACTTTATCCGCAATCTCTTCACCGACGGCGAGACCCAACTGGGCCGCGTCTTCATCCACGAGCCGGTGCTGTCGCCCGAAGTCCACGTCCTCGACTACGAGAGGGCCAGCCACGTCATCGACAGCGCCTCACACATCGGCATCAGCCGATGCTACTGCCGCCACAAGATGGAGATCGTGGAGCAGGCGTGCGACGCGCCGCAGGACATCTGTATGACCTTCGGCAACGTGGCGGCCTCACTGATCCGCTCTGAGTTCGCCCGCGAGGTGGATGTGGCCGAGGGGCGCGATTTGCTCCAGCAGGCTTATGAGCACAACCTGGTGCAATTCGGCGAGAACGTGCGCGAGAAAGTCGCTTTCATTTGCAATTGCTGCGGCTGTTGCTGTGAGGCGATGCTGGCCGCGCAACGCTTCGGCTTTATGCACCCCGTCCACACCAGCAACTTCATGCCCCACATCGATGCGGAGACCTGCACCGGCTGCGGGAAGTGCGTCGATGTGTGCCCCGTCCAGGCGATGGGCCTGGTCACGGCCAACGACCCGCGCCGCCCCCGGCAGCGGGAAGCCCGCGTCGCGGAAGACCTGTGCCTGGGATGTGGCATCTGCGCCCGCGTCTGCCCCGCCGGCAGTGTTGCGATGGAGCCGCGCCCGGAGCGCGTCATCATGCCGTACAACTCCACGCACCGCATCGTGATGATGGCGATAGAGCGCGGTGACTTCCACCACCTCATCTTCGACAACCGCGTGCTGTGGAGCCACCGCGTCCTGGGCGAAGTGCTCGGCGTCGTCCTCAAGCTCCCGCCCCTCAAGCAGGCCCTCGCCAGCCAGCAGGTGAAATCGCGCTATATGGAGGCGCTCATCCGCCGGATGGGGATGTGAGGCGTCAAACGTGAGGCGTCAAACGTCAGGGACATCAAAAATGCCCCCATCATCGGGGGCACAAACTTTTAACCTTTAACTTTCAACCGTTCCCCAAGGAGAACTAACCTATGAAAACCATTATCGCCACCCCCAACGCTCCCGCCGCCGTCGGCCCGTATTCGCAGGGCGTACAAGCCAACGGCCTGATCTTCACCGCCGGGCAACTGGGCCTCGACCCGCAGACCGGCAAGTTCGCCGGAGAGGATGTCGCCGCGCAAGCGCGCCAGGCAATGCAGAACCTCCAGGCTATCCTGGAAGCCGCCGGAAGCGGCCTGGAGCACATCATCAAGACCACTATTTTCTTGCAGGATATGGCGGACTTTCAGGCCGTCAACGCCATCTACGGCGAGTGCTTCACCGCCACGCCCCCGGCCCGTTCCACCGTAGCCGTCGCCGGCCTCCCCCTCGGCGGGCTGGTGGAGATCGAGGCTATCGCGCTCGTACCCGCCGACTGTTGCTGACTCTACTGAAAGCGCCCTAAAAATCCGATTTTTGCACACGCGACCTACTACCTATATAAAATTCGCACGCGAAAAATATATCTGTAGTATCGAGTTTCTAAAAAATCGGATTTTTGTCCTTTTTTCAGGAGATTCATTGCTTCAGGCTCGCGTCGCGTCCGGCGGCTTCTGGGGGAGTGTGAAGCTGAAGGTGCTGCCCGCGCCGGGCGCGCTTTCGACGCCCACCTCGCCGCCGAGCTTCTCCACAATCCGCCGGACGATGGACAGCCCCAGACCGTGCCCCTCAATGCGCGCTTGCTCCAGTCGCCCGAAGGGGACGAACAGTTGACTTTGCTCCTCTGCGGTCAGCCCCGCGCCGTTATCCCGCACCCAAAAGCGCACCCGCCCATCCTCCAACGCCGTCGCGCCCAGTTCGATGCGTGGCGGTTCCCCGCCATACTTGACGGCATTGCTCAGGTAATTGGCCCATACTTCCTCGATCCAGGGACTATAGCCCCACACCACCGGCCAGGATTGCGGCAAGACGATCTCGGCCCGCGTGCTCTCGATCAAGTCCTCGATGCGGCCACACGCCTCGCGCGCGATGGCGGCCATATCCAGCGGCGAAATGCGCACATCCTCGGCCTTGCGTGCTCCGTGGAGCAGCATCAGCGCCTCGATGATGTTATCGATCTTCTTCCCGGCGGTCACAATCGCTCGCACCGATTGCAGCCCCGATGTGCTTAACTTCTCTCCGGCGTGGAGCAGCAATTCCGCGTGACCCATCACCAGATTGAGCGGATTTTTGATGTCGTGCGCCACCGTGTGCGCAAAAGCGTCCAACTCGTTGTTCTGCGCTTGCAACTGCGCGTTGAGGCCGTTCAGCCGCATCACCTGCTCCTCCAATTGCGCGTTGGCGATTTGCAGTTCCTTGCGCAGATCGCGTAACGCCAGATGCGTTTCCAAGCGCGCCAGTACCTCATCCGCCTGGAAGGGCTTGGTTACGTAATCC
>SLSP01000186.1 GCA_007130345.1 Thermoflexales bacterium | reverse complement strand
TGCTTGCGCTCCGTAATGTCCTGCGTCACGCCGAACCAGCGCGTATCGCCATTAACGAAGACTTCACACGTAGATTCGATTTGCAACCAGCGGGTCTCGCCGCCGATGATAAAGCGGCCCTCCCAGGAGAAGCGTTCGCGTTCGTGATGGGCTTGCCGGTTCCGCGCCATAAACGCCTCTAGCTCGTCGGGATGTACCTGTTGATGCACCGACCAAATGTCGGCCAGCGCATCTTCTCGGCAGACCTGGTGGATTTCGCACCAGCGGTCGCTGACGTACTCAAACTCTAACCGGCCATCGGCGCGTATCCACACGATGTAGATGCCCACCTGCACGCGCGCGGTCAGTTCGGCATACCGCGTCAGGTTTTCTTCTAGCGCGAGTTCCATCTGCTTGCGCTCCGTGATGTCCAGGGCGTATTCTACGATTTGGTGGACGCGCCCCTGGGCATCGAAGACGGGGTAGGCATAGATTTGTTGATATTGTGTATTGCCATCGCCGTCCAGTTTACGGTATTCCGTGAAAAATGGTTGGCCGCTCTCGCGGATGCGCGCCAGGGGGCAGATGTGCTCATCTCCGGGACAGGGGTGCGTCAGATGATGTGAGAATTCATAGCACGTTTGGTTCATAGCCTGTTCCCCGCCATACGCGGCATTGGCGATGACGATGCTGTAGTCTTCCACATTGATGACCCGGAACGGGTGCTGCGTCGCATCGAAGGCCGCTTGGAGCAGGGTTTCCTTATCCTGCAACGCCTGCACCGTTTGCTTGTGCTCCGTGATGTCCAGGACTGCGCCATACATCTCGCGCGGCTCTCCGAACTCATCGTAGACCACCTCGCCGTAAGCGTGGACGTAGCGCACCGCGCCATCATCTTGGCGGATGATGCGGTGTTCGATGTTGTAGGGCACGCCGTCTGCAAGCGCCTGGGCAAAGGCGCGCTCAACTTCCAGAAAATCGTCGGGATGCGCGATGGGCATCAGGTCAACTTGCGCCAGTTCGTTGATATAACATCCGTGGATGCGCTGCCAGCCTTCCGAAAGCGTGAAGCGGTTAGCCGGAATATCCCATGTCCAACTGCCGATGTGGGCCAGTTTCTCGGCGCTTGCCAGCATCGTCGTGCGCGCGCGTAAGGCATCTGCGGTTTGCTGGCGCGCGGTGAAGTCGTCAAACGCGATGCCGACGTGGTTCTCCGGCAAGGGGAAGGCTTTAACCATATACACGGCGGGGGCTATGCGATCATCCCCGTACATAAAATCCTTGAACTCCCGCGCTGTCTGGGTGCGCACGACTTCGGCGTAGCGTTGCGGGACGCCTAGCGCGCGCAGGCCGGGGAAATTCTCATCCAGGGTGCGTCCGAGGATGTCGGCGGCTTTTAGGCCCGTGATCCGCTCGGCGGCGGGGTTGACCTCCACCATCCGCAGCGTGCGATCATCCGCCAGGTCTTCGAGATGGTAGATATACAAGCCCACCGATATATTTCTGAAGATGGCCTGCGCTTGCCGGAGCCAGGTTTCGGCCCGTTTGCGGGCGGTGATGTCCTGGAACGTGCCCTTCAATGCGCGCGTTGTGCCATCTACCACCTGCGGTTGGCAAATAGCACGCACCCACAGCTGTTCCCCGCGCGCATTGATGAACCGCAGTTCTTCGTCATACGGTACGCCTTCCTCAAGCGCGCGTTGGAGAACTTGGGTAAGCCGGCGGCGATCTTCGGGGGGATAGAAGCTCATGGCTTCTTCAAATGGCGGCTGATGATCCAGCGGCACGCCGTGGATGTGATAGGTCTGCTCTGTCCACCGCACGGCCCGTGTCTCAGCGTCCAGTTCCCATCCGCCCACCTGGGCCATCTGCCCGACAGCGTTGAGCAGGGCTTCGCTTTCTCGCAGCGCGGTCTCTATACGGTTGCGCTCGGTGTTGTCGCGGAAGACGCCGAAGGCACCGGCGAATTCTCCATCCGCCGCGAAATACGGCATCGCTGTGAGCAACAATTGGCGGCGCTCGCCATCGGCGCGGGTGATCTCGAATTCGTAGACGCTGCGCTGTCCATCGCGGCGGGTGTCGGTCTCGGCGCGCATCTGCGCTAAGGTTTCCGCGCTCACCCACTCGCGCAGATTGTGGCCGAGTAACGCGCCACGCGCCACGCCGAAAATCTCCTCGGCAACGGGATTGGCAAAGGTGAAGGTCTCCTCCGGGTCAACCATTGCCACGCCCTCGCCCAGGTTCTCCACGAGGAGGCGATATTGGGCTTCGCTTTCACGCAAGGCCGCCGTGCGCTCGCGGACGGTCGCCTCGAGTTGCGCGTTCTGTTGGCGCAGGGCCTCCTGGCTGGCGCGCAACTCCCGCTTGAGATGGACGCGCTCTGAAGCCCGGCGCAGCGCGCTCTCCAACGTCACCTGATCCACCGGCTTGGGCAGGAAATCCGACGCCCCTGCCCGCATTGCCTCCAGGATCGCGTCTTTGTCGCCGTGGCCGGAGGTGAGGATCACGTTGGCTTCGGGATCGTGCGCGCGGATGGCTTGCAGCACATCCAGGCCGGTCATATCGGGCATCCGCAAATCCACAATGACGATTTCCGGCTGCTCCCGGTGATAACACTCCAATCCGGCAGCTCCGCCTCCGGCAGTGAGCACCGGGTATCCCGCCAGACGCACGTTGCGCGCAAACGACTTCAACAAGCGCGGTTCGTCATCTATAAGCAAAATGGTGATGGGCATAGGGTTCCTCTTGGCAATTCAATAAGGGGGAAGTGTTGGAGAGGGTAAGCCGTTCAGGCATTGGCGACATCCTCGGCCAGAGTTTCGGCATCTAAAGCAAAAGGAGAAACCTGATAACGTCCGAGCGCGAGCAAAAATTCTACCCGCGTCACACCGGCGAGTTGCGCCGCGCGCCCCGAAGAAAGCTTCCCCAATTCATAGAGCTTCACCGCCGCCAACATCTGCATCTCGCGCGCAAAGGCGGCGGGTTGGGCTTTCAGGCTGATCAAAGGTTCTTCTGGAATCTGTAAGGCAATGGTTACGGTCATAATTTTCTCCTGAGCAAATCAAGTGAATGGCAAATTATAAATGGCAAATTCACGCCTGACGTTTGACGTTTCACGTTTGACGTTCGCCTACCCCGCCTTCCCCACCGTGTAGCCAATCCCCCGCACGGTCTTGATCACATCGGTGCCGGAGCGGTCGGACGCGGTTTGGATTTTCTGGCGCAGGCGGTAGACGTGGTAGCGGACGGTGTCGCTGGCGTCCCATGCCTCGGCCTCATAGCCCTGCACCTCGCGGATCAGCTCTTGCGGCGAGATAACGCGCGGGGCCTCGCTGACCAGGTAAGCCAACAGGTCGAACTCCGTCGGGCTGAGTTCCAGCAAATTGCCATCCAGGGTGATGACGTGACGCATAAAATCGACGAGGAGCGGGCCGTGCTTCAAGAAGCGCGCCTCGGCCTCGTCCGACGTGTCCGCCGGCGCGCTGAGGGCGTCGGCCAGCCGGGGCATCTCCGGCGGCGGCGCGGCGATGTCCGCCTCCGCTTGCCCGCCGATGGTGGCCCGGACGTTTTGCAAGCTCTGCGCGAGGTGTTGTTCCAATTGCTGCAACACCTGCCGCTGGCGGAGCGCTTGTTGGCGCTTGAGCAAGCCCTGGCGGATGCTCTCGCGGATCTCCACCGTCTTGCACGGCTTGAAGAGGTAGTCGTGCGCGCCCTGGCGCAGCGCTTCCACGGCAGTCTCCAGCGAACCGTGCCCGGTGAGCATGATCACCACCGTGTCCTGGGATTTCTGCCGCAACGCGCGCAACACGTCCGTCCCGCTGATGTCATCGAGCTTCAAGTCCACCAGCGCCAGATCGAACTCCTGCTGCTGGATCAGGCCCAGGGCCTTCTCCCCGCTCTCCACGACGCTCACCGCGTGCCCGTCGCGGGCGAGCATCTCTTCCAGGAAAAACCGGATATTCGCTTCGTCATCAACTACAAGAATTTTTGCCATAGGATTTCGCCAGTGTGTGCAGGTTCAAATATCGAACGAAATGTTTTGCCAATTTGGATATGGTAGCAATTTCAGATGCTTGATAAAGCTGTAATCGCGTTGATTTTTTGAAATGAGCGACTGATCTAACAAAATGGCCGTTGCTGCAATGAAAGCATCGGGTATCATCAGACCATGACTTAACCTATACCGATGTAACAAATCAAGGGCAACATCGCAGATTGGCTCGTTTAATTTGATCAGACGAAAGCGTTGCAGAAACCGATCTGTGTTACGCAATTCAGTTTTGTTTCGACAACCAACCCACAGTTCCATCTGTGTTATCACGCTGATAGCTAACATAGATTGCGTTTCTAGCCAATGTAGGCAATCAATAGCCGTATCGACCTGCCGCGCCGCATCAATTAGAATGTCCGTATCTACAAGCGTCAGCCGGGTCACTGGGCCGACTCCCATTCACGCTGGCGCAACTCTCGCACCCAAGCCCCACTATCGGACATATCCTGACGCTCGCGCCACATACCGATAAATGGCTCGTTGCTCAACTTGCTGCGTTTGGGCCGGTTCCCCGGTGACGCAACCGGATAGCGGGTTTTCAAGAAAGCCACAAAATCCACGACTTGTTGTTGCGCTTCTGGCGGCAATGTCGCTATTTCCTGCGCGATGTTGGGCATTTCCATAGTTTAGCACCTTCCTGGATTTCTTTCTGTGCGGCTTTGTGTAACAATTCTCTGGATAGATTCTGAGATTGAAGCCCTGTTGCCGGAGTCGAATCAGTTCAGGATGAACAGGCAACAACCGGGACTTCTAAGGCTTCTACCGCCGCAAACTCCTCCGCGAGCTCTTCCGCCGTATAGTTGATATACGCAATCCCCCGCGCCTGGAGGAGGGCGAGAAATTCTACGCGGCTGATGTTTAGCAAGCGCGCCGCCTTGCCGGACGAGATGCGGCTTTCTGTAAATAGCGACAATACCAGCCACTCCGTCAGGCGATATTGAATCTCGTGCTGATCAAAGCCGAGTCGAATTAACGGCATTGGCACGCGCACTTCAAAAGTTGCCTCTAACGTTTTGCTGCTCATTTCACCATCTCCCCGTTTGTATCTTCTCAATAATTCTGGGAATTTTTCTTCGACCTGTCAGGTTTTAGAAACCTGACAGGTCTTTGCCCCCAATTATTGAAAAACTACCCGTTTTGACGTTTGACGTTTCACGCCTCACGCCTCACGCTGACTCGTAACCACCGGCAACATCAACGTAAACGTCGTCCCCACGCCCGGCTGACTCTTCACCAAAATCCGCCCCTCGTGTGATTCAATGATACCATAGCTAATGGACAATCCCAACCCCGACCCCTGCGGTTTGGTGGTGAAGAACGGTTCGAATAGCTGTTCCACAACGTCCGGCGGCATCCCCACGCCGGTATCCTCAAAAGCCAGGTGAACCCACGCGCCCTCCACCCAGGTATGGATGCGCAGCGCGCCGCCTTCGGGCATCGCATCGACGGCATTGAGGATCAGGTTGAGGAAGACCTGCTTGAGGTGATCGACGTTCGCCATAATTTCGGGCACATTCTCGCTCCACGCCCGCGTCACGGTCACATCGTTGTGCTGTAACTGCTTGCGCGTCAATTCCAGCACGCTTTCCAGCGCCGCGTGGAGGTCGGTAGGCCGCTGCTCCTGGGGTGCCGGGCGGTGGAAGTCGCGCACGCGCCGCACGATGGTGGCGATGCGCTCGATTTCGCCCTCGGCCACGTCGAGGTAGCGGCGCAGCTTTTCGGGCCGCATCTCGTAATCCATCTCCTCGTCGGCCAGGGTCAGGCAGCCCTGGATGGATTGCAGCGGGTTGTTGATCTCGTGCGCGAGCGAAGCCACCAGCCGCCCCAGCGCCGTCATCTTCTCGCTGTGGATGAGCTGCGCCTGCGTCTTCTGCTGAATGCGCATCTGCTCCTGCAAGTCGTGATACAGGCGCGCGTTTTCGATGGCGATGCCGGCAGAACTGCTCAGGGCCTCCAGGATTTCCAGGTCGTGGTGGGTAAACGCGCCCTGGCCCTTGTTGATGACCTCAATGACGCCGATGACCTCGCCCTTGACTATCAGCGGCACCGCCAGCAACGAGCGCGTGGTCATCCCGGTCACGCCATCGATGGCCTGGTAGAAACGCGGGTCGCGTTGCGCGTCATCGACCAGAAGAGCCTCGCGGTGCTGCACCGCCCACCCGGCGATGCCCGCATCCGCCGGGATGCGCTGCTCCAGCAAGGTCTCCGCCGAAGAACCGGCCGCCACCGCCGCGAAGATCAACTCGTTGGCCCCCTCGTCGTAGAGCAGTACCGAGGCATCCTCCGCTTCCAGCAGCGCGCCGACTTCGACCATCGTCTGGCGCAGCACGGTGTCCAGATCGAGGTTGGACGCCATCGCGTGCATCGCGGTGTTGAGCGCGGCTAACTCGCGCGCGTTGCGCTGCACGCGGGTGTAGAGCCGCGCGTTCTGGATCGCTACGGCAATCTGGTCGGCCAACGTCTGCAAAAGCTGCTCCTCATCCGGCCCAAAGGCGTGGGGATGAATGCTTTCCAGGTTGAGGATGCCGATCACCTGCTCGCCCGCCTTCATCGGCACACACAATTCAGAGCGGATGACCGCGTCGTCGAGGAACGCGATATAGCGCGGGTCCTGGGTCACGTCGGGCACATTAAGGGGATGACCGCCGCGCACCACGGCTGCCGCGATGCCGGTTTGCGTCTGATCAAGAGGCAGCCGCCAATGACCGGTGCGCAACACCCCCTCTTCCAGATAGTAATTCAACACGATCTCGCGCGGGGCTTCGTCAACCAGCCCGCAGCCGACGATCCGGAAATCCAAGACCTGCGCCGCCGTCTGCAAGGCGCGTTGAATGATAGTGTCTTCGTCATGGAGCAGCGTCAGTTCGCGTCCGAGCCGGTGGATGCCGGCCAGCCGGGTCTCCAACTGCTTGCGCGCGGTGATGTTAATCATCACGCCGCGCAGACGGTGCGGCACGCCCTCCCGCGCCATCACCGTGATGATGGCCCGCATCCAGACGTGGCGCCCGTCGGCGGCGATCATCCGATATTCCAACTCGTGGTCTTGCATAGCGGCAGTAGCCCGGCGGCAGAACAGTAGATTCTCCTGGCGATCTTCGGCCACAATGTGCTCCGCCAAGAAGTCCATCTCGTACCACGCTTCTGGCGGATAGCCCAGAATCTGCTCGGCCTGCGCGCTGACAAAGATGAAACGCAGCGTCTGGGGATCGGCTTCCCACACGATGCCGTCGATGGAGTTGACCAGCGATTGGTAGCGTTGTTGTGATTGCAGGCGGGCGGTTTCGGCGCGCTTGCGCTCGATCAGGCTCGCCAGGGTGTGCGCCACGCTCTGCAAGAACTCCACCTCGCGCGCGCTGTACTCGTGGCCGGGCCGCAGGTAAAGCACCAACACGCCCACCAGAGTTTCACCAGAGAGGATGGGGACACAATAATGGCCGTGAGGTTGCATATCTGGCGAGAAGATTTCGTGGCGCGCGTCAATCTCGGCGGCGAAGACCGTCTCGCGCGTGGCGAAGGCTTCCCCACACAGGCACCGGCCTGCCGGAACCTGGCTGCACAGCGCGGCAATGTCTGCGGATAGGCCCCGCTGGACGACCATCTCTAGATACTGATGCTCCTCATTGGTCAGGAAGATGGCGCCTTGCGCCAGAATCGGCAGCCAGGGCACGCTGAGGATTTCGTCCAGCGCGCGGCCCAACTGCGCCTCCAGGGTAATCTCTTCGCCGGAGATGCGCAACAGCGTGTTGATCGTGCGCTGGTGCTGATAGCTCTCCTTTAGCTCGCGGGTGCGCTGCTGCACGCGGACTTCGAGTTCATCGCGGGCCTGGCGCAGGGCTTCTTCCGCTTCTTTGCGCGCGGTCACGTCCTGCTTGATGGCGATGAAATGCGAGACCTCGCCGCGCGGGTCGCGTACCGGCGCGATGGTCATTTCCTCATCATAGCGCGTGCCGTCCTTGCACTGATTGACCAGTTCGCCGTGCCACACCTCGCCCGCGCGGATAGTCTTCCAAAGTTTTTGGTAAAAGTCATCGGACTGCATACCGGATTTGAGCACGCGGGGATTCCGGCCTACGGCCTCCTCGAAAGTGTAGCCGGTCAACTCGGTGAAAGCCGGATTGACCCAGGTGATCGTCCCCTCGTAATCGGTGATAGCGATAGCGTTGGCCGCAGATTCCAGCGCAGCCCCCTGCAAGCGCAGCCGCTCCTCGATGCGCCGCCGCTCAGTGATGTCGCGCACAATCGCCATCACCATCAGGCCCTCGGTGGTGGCGATGGGGCTGAGGCTCACGTCCACCGGGAAGGCACTCCCATTCTGCCGCTGCCCGAACAGGGCCAAGCCAACGCCCATCGGGCGCACCTTCGGCGACTCGAAGTACGTGATGCAGTCCTCGCGGTGCATATCCCGCGCGTCTATCGGCACGAGTGCTTCCACGGGCTGGCCCAGGATGGCCTCGCGGTCATGGCCGAAGAGCGCCTCGACCTGGGAATTCGCCAGCGTGATACGTCCCTCCGGGTTGACCAGGAAGATGGCGTCAGGGGCCAGTTCCAGCAGTTGGCGGAAGCGCGATTCGCTGGCCTGAAGGGCCTCGCGGGCCTCGCGCAACTCGCGGTTGAGGCGCTGGCGCTCCTGCGCGCGATGCAGCACAGAATGGAGCGTCTTCTGCTCCACCGGCTTAGGGATGAAGTCGGACGCGCCGGCCCGCAGCGCTTCGATGGCCGTGTCCATATCCCCATGCCCGGTGACGAGGATGACCTCGGCTTCCGCGTCCCGTTCGCGGATGGCGTGGAGCACCTCAAAGCCGTCCATATCGGGCATCCGCACGTCCACCAGCACCACATCGGGGTGGGCTTCTTCAAATAATTGCAGGCCCGCCGCCCCCCTGGATGCAGTCAGCACCTCATACCCGGCAAGGCGCAAGTTGCGCGAGAAAGTGCGCAGCACCCGCGCGTCGTCATCAATGACCAGAACGTGTCCTTTAGTTGTCATAAGGCTCCTTGGTGAATGGCAAATTACGGATTACGGTTACTGTCACAGAGTATTCGCCATGCATTACATTTGGCTCCAAGGGGATTGCCAAATCCCCGCCTAACCGCCGGATTTGGCAATCCGGCGGGAGCCTGGCACGATATGGCGAATAACTTTAAGACACAAGCCATTACGCATCAGCTTGGACTCTCCGGCAAGACCAGTTCCACCACCAGGCCCGGCCCATCTTCGCGGTTGTAGGCCCGGCACACGCCGCCCACGCTCCACACCAGCGAGGCTACGGTGGGCAGGCCCAGGCCCAGGCCGGGCACTTCGCCGGTGAAGTGCTTTTCGCCCTGATAGTAGGGCAGCCAGATCCGGCTCAACTGCTCCGGCGCGAGGTGCTGCCCGTCATCCCGCACCTGGAGCACGAGGCCGCCTCCTGGCGCAGGCCGCGCGCGGATGCGGAGGGCGGGCGCGTGCTGCGGATGGAATTTCTGCGCGTTCTCGCACAGTTCCCACAACACCAACTCCGTGGCGCGCTCCGAGAGGGGCACCCGCGCGCGCTGCACATCCAGCCCTTCCACCTGCACCACGACCGCCTTGAGGCCCAGGTCAGCCTGGATGTCGGAGAGCAAGTCGATGAGGCGCTCCAGGCGGCACGTCCCGCCCTCGGCCTGGGTGATGTCGAGGGCTTCCAGGTAGCGCAGCACGTCGAGGATGGTGGCGTGAAGCTCCTGCGCGCCGCGCCGCGCCTCGGCGAGATCGCCGCGCATTTCGTCTTGCGTCAATTGGGGGAGATCGTGTTGGAGCAGGTTCAGGAAGCCCATCAACTGCCCTAGCGGGTTGCGCAACTTGTAGCTGATGAGCGTGTCCACCGACCAGATGACGTTCTGGCTGATGATGGTGGCCGTGACATCGCGCAAGCGCACGAGATAGGACTCGCCGTGGCCCGGCATCTCGATGAGATCGACCTGGAGCCAGATCGCCTGCGCGGTCTCCGATTCGGGGCGGAGCAGATAGCGCGGCGACGCGGCCTCCGGATCGAGGGGCGCGGGCCAGGTATCCCACGCGGCGCGCGGCTGCGCGTAGTAGTGGCGGCGGGCCAGCTCGACGAAGGGGATGGCGGGGAGTGTCCCCTCCTGGGGCAGTGCCAGGTAGCTGCGCGCGCGGGGATTGGCGTAATGCGCGTGGCCGGCGGCGTCCAGCATCAGATAGCCGTCCTGGGCCTGGGCCACGGCCCACTCGAACCGGGCGCGTTCCGCCTGCACCGCCCGCTTGAGGCGCAGCCGCCGACTCGCGCGGGCCAGCGCGGCCTCCAGCGCGGGCACATCCACCGGCTTGACGATAAAATCGGACGCGCCGGCGCGCAGCGCCTCGATGGCGACCGCCATATCGCTGTGCCCGGTGATAAAGACCACGTCCGCCTCCGGCGACTCCTGCCGGATGGCGTCCAGCACAGCGAAGCCGTCGGGGTGGGGCATCCGCACATCCAGCAGCACCAAGTCGGGGCGCTCGGCGAAGAACAAGTCCAGCCCGCGCGCGCCATCCGCCGCCGTCACAACCTCGTAATCGCGCAGGCGCAGATGCCGGGCCAGCGTGCGCAAAACGCGGGCATCGTCATCAATCACTAACACTCGTTGGGGCATAGCGGCTTCTGGCATAGTGCATCCCCGCGATGGGGGTCTCCTGGATTTCGCCGGACAAAGTGTACACCTTCGCAGCGTGATAGTTCAAGTATACGTTTACCCCACGTTTGCGCAACTGGTAAATGCACGAGGACTTCCCTATTATGGGGAAGTCCTCGTGTATTTATCCCGGATACCGCCTTACTCCACACAGCCGCCCACCTCATCGGGAGACGAGGCCAAAGGCTTTGAACTACCTCAAGGCATCCCGGCTAATCCTGGGAGCGCGAGGGGAATGGGTGCTGCATCCGGTTCTGGTTGATTATCGCGCATCAACGCATAGTCTTGTACCAGAATCGCCGCCGGGATGCCTGGCCCTTCACTGTGTTATGCTGGCTGGGGCTGGACTTGTTCAAATAGTTTCTGCTGTAACCATAGGTTGACCAGCGTCTCCACTCTTATGCCCCGTTGTCGCGCCTGTTTTTCCAGCGCGGTTAGTAATTCTTCATCCACAGGCACCGCGCACGTCGCGATCAGCGGAATATCAGGCGCGTTGGGGTCATCGAATACCGTGAAATCGTGCGTGGCCCAAAATTCTCCGATTTGCTCATCACTCGTGGCTTGTGAAATGCTGCTTCTATTTGCGTCCATACGTTTTACGCTCCTTATCGCTCATATCGCGCGCGCTAATCACCAGCGCGGTTTGCGTGGCCGGTTTGTAGATAAAAAACACCGCCAGATACCTACCCCCAAATGTTTGCCCAAAGGCACCATACACATGTTCTCCCGCTGTATGTCCTTTTTCCGCAAAACGGACTCGTGGTTGGTTCAAAAGGACTTGGCGCGCTTCACGGAAAGTCACGTTATGTTTAACCAGGAGTTTCTCTTCAATCGTTTCGGTACATAGCACTGAGTCAATCTGCACGCTTTCACCGCCTTTTTGGCCGTCCCAGAGGGATTATTGCCTCTTCATTCACTGTGCTCAGGACCGGATGGACTCCCCATCGGGTGGGACAAAGAATAGACACCGCGGCGCGCAGACGCGCCCCGGACAGTGTTTTTTAATCTTGGCGTGTAGTCATACAACGAAATCCCATATTAACACGATGGGAAGACGGCAAATGCCCAATACGGTACGTCGCACGTAAGTACTCCTCGGTGCCATACCACGATCCCCCCACGCACCACTTTGTATTCCCCACTCACTCATCCGGTAGGATTGGTCTGTGCCTCTTCTGGATACGTCCAGTGCCAATCCGCTACCCATTCCCAAGCTCCTTCAGCACCATAACCTTCAATTCTGACACACGCTTCAGATGTTACTCGATGATCAATATGTCCGGTGATTGCCCAAATTTTTTCAGCAACCGTCTTGCCATATTTATGCTGGCAGGCTTGCTATAATGCGTCTCTATCCACAATCCGCTGAATAGCTTTTTGGGCGCGCGAAAATCATCGCCATAGCGGTGTTTGGGTTCACTGTTCACAAGGTATCTCTTCCCTCGCCCAATCACAACAGGGCAATCATTGGCCGTCAGGTGCTTGTTTTTGATGAGCCAATTTGCAGTATTGATCAGAATTTCGTAAGCATTTCGAATGTCGAAGGCTTCACCGGGCAACTCTATTTGCCTAATATCGCCGTGTCCCGATGTTATCTCCGTTGTTTTGGGCGGGTCGTCCTCAGAAGGTGACAGCAGTTCATTTACCCTCTCCCACAAAAAGTCCTCCACTTCAGCGATATCAAATTGATGCTCTGAATAACCCTGGTTGACGAGTGATTCCACGACCGGAACCAAGCCTTCTACAATCCCTTCAGGATTACTCAACAAGGATTCCCATATTTCGTCCAATATCTGTACGCGCTTCACCAAAGTTTCGATCTGGTGGATTTTAGCTTCTGAGATAGTGGTCAGTTTGCGACAAACTGCGGTCAAGGGTTCGCTTTCCAGGTCTGCTTTCCAGATGATGCGTTCAGACAGCGTTTTCCCTTCCTCAAAAGACCTGACGAGCATCCACATTGCGCCGTTGGTGAGGATGCCGTACCTTGTACCTTCGCCAAAGGAGTACCTCGCCAGTTGCCGGATTATCTCGCGTTGCTCGATGTCCGCGCTCAGTTTTTTGGCCTCGACAAACACAATGGGTTTGCCTTGCTTAAAAAGTGAATAATCAGGCACGCCCTCTTCCATAGACACATTAGGTTGCACTTGTTCTGGATTCTCAGGATTCCAACCAAGTTGGCGCAAGATTGGATTGATGAGTTGGTCTCGGGTTGCCATTTCATTGCGATCATAGAGCGTGCGGAATTTTTTGATTTTGTCAAGCACTTGCGTTAAAGTCATGTTCAAGTCGCTCATCTGACGATCTCCTGTAGAAACTTTGGGCTAAATGTACGATTCAAGTGCAGTATACATACGCTTTCTTCATAAGTCAAAACAGGTGCATTGCGCTTGATCGGGATGCGGGGCCACAGGCTTTGACTAATGCTGAAACTATCTCAAGGTATCCCGGCTAATTTTGGGCGCACGAGGGGAATGGGTGCTGCATCTGGTTCTGGTTGATTATCGCGCATCAGCGCATAGTCTTGTACCAGAATCGCCGCCGGGATGTCTGGCCCTTTCTCCAACGCGCGGATCATCCGTAAGGTCAGCGGACGTTTGCGATTGAGAATTTCGGGGACGCGCGCGCGGCTGCCGATGAGGGTTCCAGGTCTTGCCGCGATAAGCCTCGGCTTTCCATGTGATACTCAATTGCGGAAATTGGATCGGGCAGCGGGATACGATAGTGTTCTTCTTCGTAGGCTTCGACCAGTGTTACCCACACCTCAAGCGCGTTGCCTTCTGGCGTGCTTGGTTCAGCATCGAACAGCCCCTCAATTTCCTTGAGCGCGGCTTCGTAGTCTGCTTCAGTTTTAATCGGCTGAATCTTCATCGTATAGACTCCGTCCCAGACTTCCGAAGTCTTCAAGACTTCGGAAGTCTGGAATTGTTGGTGCATTGCGTTTGTGTAGCACTCACTCCGCGCAGCCGCCCACCTCATCGGGATGCAGGGCGAGGAAGATTTTCTCCGCCGAGAGGGGCAGGTGGTTGAAGCGCGCGCCGAGGGCGCGGTAGAGGGCGTTGGCGATGGCCGGCGCAGTCTGTACCATGACGTGCTCGCCGACGCCGCGCGCGCCCCAGGGGCCGTCCTCCAGCGCGGTCTCGACGATGTCGCCGTGAATCTCGCGCGGGGCATCCACCGCCGTGGCGATCTTGTAGTCCACGAAGCTGGCGTTGCGGGGCCGCCCCTGCGCGTCGAAGCTCAGGCCCTCGAAGGCGGAGCTCATCCCATGCACCGCCCCACCCTCGATCTGGGTCATCACCAGGTCGGGATTGATGGCCTTGCCCACGTCGTAGGCGCTGGCGATTTTGAGAACGTCAATCTGGCCGGTCTCGGTGTCCACTTCGAGATCCACCGCCTGCGCGCCGACGGTGTAATGGACGACGGCCCGCGTCCCCTGCCCGGTGTCGGGATCGAGGCCGGTGACGTAGGTGGGCATAAATTTCCCCGTCCCCACGATGGGGCCGCCCTGCCAGCCCTCGTAGTTCTCGTTGGGCAGGCCGTAGACCACCATCTTCTGCAACGGCTGCTCCCGCTCTGATTTGTACGAGATCACCACGCCCTGCTTGATGTCCAAATCGGCGGGGTCTTCGTCCCAATACTGCGCCACGATGTCCAAAATCTTCCGGCGAGCCTCCTCGGCGGCGAGTTTGACGGCGTTGCCCATTGACCAGGTGAGGCGACTGGCGACGGTCTGCCACTCGTAGGGGCTGTACTTCGTGTCCACCGGATTGGCGGAGACGCGCACCCACTCGTAGGGGATGCCGAGGGCCTCCGCCGCCATCTGCGCGGCGATGGTAAACGCGCCCTGGCCGATCTCCTGCCCGGAGACGTAGACGTTGAGGGTGGCGTCCTCGTTGAAGCGGACGATGGCCGAGCTGCCGGGATTCGGCGGCATCGCCGGGGCCTTCCACATGATCGCCAGCCCTTGCCCCCGGCGCTTGTACGACGCGGAGGCCGGCTTCTCGCGGCCCCACTCGATGGCGGCCTTGACCTTCTCGATGCACTGCGGCAGATCCACGTTGGGCATCGTCATCCCGGTGAGGATGTTGTCGCCGGTGCGGACGCAGTTGCGGGTGCGAAAATCCGCCGGATCCATCTGCATCTGCTCGGCCAGGCGATCCATAATCTGCTCCAGGCCCCAGTGGATTTCGGGCATCCCGAAGCCGCGCATCGCGCTGCCGATGGGATGGTTGGTGTAGACGCAGTAGGAATCGCCCTTGATGTTCGGCACGTCGTAAGGGCCGGAGCAGGAGTACCCGGCGGCGCGGGCGATGTTGACGCCGTAGTCGTTGTACGCGCCGCCGCCGAAGTAGTACGCGACCTGCATCGCCAGGAGGTTGCCCGCGGCGTCGCAGCCGATTTTGTACTGCCCCACGAGGCTCTGGCGGACGTTGGTGGCGACAAATTCCTCCTCGCGCGTCATCCGCACCTTGACCGGGCGACCCTGGACGGCCTTCGCCATCAGGACGACGTTGGCCTCAATCGAGATGCCGGCCTTGCCGCCGAAGCCGCCGCCGACGTAGGGCGAGATCACGCGCATATTGCCGTGCGGGATGCCGAGGCTCTGCGCGAGGATGTCGCGCTGGGCGAAGGGCGACTGCGAAGCCGCCCACAGCGTCACCTGGCCGGAGACGTCCCATTGCGCCACCGCGACGTGCGTCTCGATGGGCGCGTGCTGAATCTGCGGCAGCGTGAAGGTATCCTCGACGATGACGGCGCACTGCGCCCACACCGCGTCAGCAATGCCCGCGTCGGAGACCTGGCCCTTGCGGAGCTTGAAATGCTCCGAGATGTTCGTGCCAGGCTCCGGGAAGATGAAGGGGACGACGGCGTACTGGCCCAGGTCAGGGTGGATGAGGGGCGCGCCGGGCTGCGCGCCCTGGAAGGGGTCGAAGACCGGCTCTAGCTCCTCGTACTCCACCTGGATGAGCTTGGCAGCCTGCTCGGCGATCTCCTCGCTGACGGCGACGACGCCGGCGACGGATTCGCCCACGTAGCGCACGCGGTCGTAGGCGAAGATGTAGCGGTCTTTGAGGTACAGGCCCAGGTGCGTGGGATTGTCCTGTCCGGTGACGACGGCCTTGACGCCGGGAAGGGCGAGGGCCGCGCTCACGTCAATGCGCTTAATCAGCGCGTGGGCCACGGGGCTGTGGACGATCTTGCCGTAGAGCAGGCCCGGCCCGAAGGCCATATCATCTACATACTTGGCCGCGCCGGTCACTTTCTCGAAGGCGTCCACACGCGGGACGCTTTTTCCGACGGGATTAGCGGTTTGTTGTGTCATAGATGCCTCCTCTGCAAATGGCGAAAACTAAATGGCAAAAATCCGATTTTTAGAAACTTGATACGAAATGTAGATTTTCCGCGTGCGAACTTCATATATTTAGTAGGTCGCGTGTGGAAAAATCGGATTTTTAAGGGTGCTTTCAGTAGAGTCAATCGTGGGATAGTGTCACGCTTGCGTCTCTGGACGTTGGCGCTCCCGTTGCGCGCGCCACTCGGCCAGCGTCTCTGGCGGGGGCGCGATGTCTCCGACGGGACGCGGTTCCAGGCGCAGCGCGGCGACCGGGCACGCGGGGATGCACACGCCGCAGCCCACGCAGCGCAGCGCGTCCACGCGGATGGACGGGTCGAGTGTCAGCGCGTCGAAGGCACAGCGCTCCACGCACGCGCCGCAGGCAATGCACAGGTCGGCGTCAGCGCGATTGACGAAGGCCGAGGGCGCGACGACATTGCGCAATCCCAAATCCACGATGCCGCGCAAAATGCCGCACGCGCAGGTGCAGCAGTTGCAGATGTACCACAGGCCCTCGCGGGTGTTGCTCACCGAATGGACGAGGCCCGCGTCGGCGGCGCGTTGCAACGTCGCCAACGCCTGCTCGCGGGTGAGGGGGCGCAGCGCGGTGCCTTCTGCCGGGGCCGCCGGATCGCCGAAGGCCCCCGCCGTCTCGCTCAACATCATACACACGTCCAGCGGATGCGCGCACGGCCGGCCGATGAGCGCCTGTTGCTTCCGGCAGACGCAATCGGTGACGGCCCAGGCCCGCGCGCGCTCCACGATGGCGACGGCGCTCTCGTAGGGCGCGATGTCCATCTCGGCGCGCACGCTCTCGCCGATGGGGATGACGCGATGCACCGGCGGTTGCCGCGCCGCCGTCCGCCCGAAGGCTTCGTGGTAGTACGCCTCGAAAAGTTGCGCCAACGCCGCGTCCAGCGTTGCCCCCTGCATCTCGTAGATGCCGACGACGAAGGGCATGATCGCGTAGCCAAGCCCTCCACAGGCACGCCCGGCGGTGATCAGCCCGCGTCGCGCCAGCCCTTTGAGCGTGATCCGCGTGGCGCGGGGGTCTGCGCCGAGCCGGATCGCAATCTGTGGTGCAGTTTCCAACATCAGCGTCAATTCGGCGACGAGCGCGGCCTCCTCCGGCGTGAAGAGGTGGGCGAGCAAGCGCAACTCCACGCCGCTCTCCGTTGCCGGGAAGCCTTCTGGCAACGCATCCAGGCGGCGGGCCAGATGTTGATAGGGGAGGGTATCAGGCATAAGGGACTCCAGGATATTCTGAATTGGTTAAGGGCTGCGAGCTAAACAGCGTTCCCGTTGAGGGGGATTCTTTATACCCGCTCTCAGCTTGATGGGGCGCGTTATCTCGTGCCCCTTCCAATCTCAG
>SLSP01000294.1 GCA_007130345.1 Thermoflexales bacterium | reverse complement strand
GCGCGGCATAAATAACTCCCCAGTTGAATGTGCTCCACGGGGAACGTCAGTTCCCCGGTTCGCCGCGTAGTCGCGGATCTGACGATCCGCTCTGAGCGGGGCTAACTGGGGCGGGACTTCCACCGCGCTGTACTAGGCTGATGGGACAGGCCAACGCACCGGCGACGCGGTGAGGATGCGCGCACTGGCAACATATGGGGCATTGAGTGTATAGCGCCGCTGAGGATGTGACGGTGTAGCTATGCTGCCGGAATGTGGTATGATGATGTGGCGCTTGGCAGTTAGGCGCGCTGCTACCGACAGCCGCATCGAACCCATCGCCATAGGTGAACGTCGTTGGCGTGAGGCTGACGCGGAAACCAGTTTCCGTGGAAACGGAACATGGTACCCATAAGTGGAGGTGGTATATGGAATTACAGGTAGCACATGCGCTCTATCGAAATGAGCGGTTGATTTTTGCAGATCCACAATTACGCCCCCAGGACGGGGCGAAGGTGCTCGTGACTTATCTTGTCCCGCCTCGCATCCAGGCTGCGCCTGAGATAGATCCAATCCAAGCCTTAAGAGGTCGCGGCAAAGGCGAAAAATTAGTCGAGAAACTTTTGCAATCCAGGCAAGAAGATCGAGAACGCGATGAAGAAAAACTCAACTTACGTGCTTGATACTTCTGCCTTATTGTCCCTGATTGAGGACGAGGTGGGGGCTGATGTGGTACAAACGCTTCTAGAGCAGGCCCGGACGGGAGACATCATAATCTTACTCTCGTTTATGAGCTTTATGGAGGTGTACTACATCACGCTACAGGAACGTGATTTGGAAGAGGCGTTAGCTCGTATCGATTTGATAACCGCATTGCCTGTTCTGCGCGTCGAATCTACTGAATCATTGAGTATCTTGGCGGCAGAGATAAAGGCAGCGCACCGGCTATCGGTGGCGGATGCCTGGATAGCCGCGCTGGCGAAAGAGCGTGGTGCGATATTGGTTCATAAAGACCCGGAGTTTGAGCAGGTCGAGAAGATAATTGAGGTACTCTGCTTGCCTTACAAAGTGGCGTTTGCGGGATAACCTATCATCGCAAGCAGTGGGCAATTATGCGTATCGATCCCGTATTGCTGTGGGCGAACGCTGTTGGCGCGAGGATGACGCGGAAACGGAAATACATTTGGTTGAACCAGCAATTACCAGAGTAGTACAAGATTACCTGCGCGCCGTGCGTGAAGCCGGGATATTAGCGCGGTGTGCAGTCCTGTTTGGCTCGCGCGTGCGCGGCGATGCGCGCCCAGATAGCGACATCGACGTGTTGGTCGTTGCCCCCGAGTTCGATGGTCCTTATGATCGCCGACAGGCCGATCTCCTGTGGGCCTTGCGCGTCTCTACCGACAGCCGCATCGAACCCATCGCCGTGGGTGAACGGCGTTGGCGCGAGGATGACGCCAGCCCCATCCTGGAGATCGCGCGGCGGGAGGGACAGGAAATTGCACCGGCGCCGCTGTGAGGCGGCGCGCGCTGGCGAGCCGCCGGGCCGCGATAAGAACCTGGGAATTAGCGGAAGTGCAGCCAGGCGCGGGGCAATCTGTTGGGGTGGCGACGCGGATGGCGTAGGAGGCAAACACGCATCCCGGCGACGTGAAGCACTCGCAAGCAGACACGGCGCGGATGGCGGAACTGCTCGGCTTCGCGCCAGTGGTGGATTTTGATGCGGGGCTGCGCCGGACGGTGGCGTGGTTTCGGGAGCGGGAAGGGTCTGGGGGGTGAACACCTTGTTTCAATGGGCATTTGCGTGACATAGGGTAATGCTGACTATCTAGAATTCGCGATAGGAGGACTGATTTGATGAAGAAAGCTTTAGTCTGCGGCGCTGGTGGGTTCATCGGCGGACATCTGGTGAAGAAGTTGAAGCGCGCGGGGTATTGGGTGCGCGGCGTCGATATCAAGGCGCACGAGTTCGCGCCTACCCAGGCCGATGAGTTCCTACTACTTGATCTGCGTGAGGCGCACAATTGCTGGCACGCGCTCGCTGTGGATGGCGGCACGTTCGATGAGGTGTATCAACTGGCTGCCGATATGGGCGGGATGGGTTTTATTCATACGGCTGAATGTGAAATTATGCACAACAGCGCGTTGATCAATATCAATATGATAGATAGCGCGGCCCGGATACAAGTGCCCCGCTACTTTTTCTCGTCTTCGGTGTGTGTGTACCGGGATATGGCACTGGATGAGCCAACTCTCACGGAGGCCGACGCTGTTCCCGCTAACCCGGATAATGAGTATGGCTGGGAGAAGCTCTATGCCGAGCGGATGGCGCTGGCTTATGCCCGCCATTACCCCATCCAGGTGCGCATCGCGCGCTTCGAGAACTGCTACGGCCCGGAAGGCACCTGGCGAGGGGGACGCGAGAAAGCCCCCGCTGCGATTTGTCGCAAGGTTGCCGAGGCGCCCGATGGTGGTATGATTGATGTCTGGGGTGACGGTACGGCCATCCGTAATTTCACCTATGTGGATGATATGGTCGAGGCGATTTACCGGTTGACCCAGTCCGATCTGCAAGGCGCGGTCAACCTGGGCGGCGAAGAGTACGTAACGGTGACGGCGTTGGCGGAGACGGCGATCGCGGCTTCTGGGAAGAATGTCCATATCCGGTATGTGGATGGCCCGGTGGGGGTGCAGGCCCGCAATTTTAGCAAGGTGCGCAGCCAGGCGTTGGATTGGCAGGCCGAGACGGATTTGTCTGAGGGGATCGCCCGCACGTATGCCTGGATCGCGGCACAAGTGGCGCGGGCAAAGGACGCGGCGTGATTGTCGGGACATTGTCGAGCGGTCTTGTTGGAGCACCAGCCGCGTGGTTACGAAGGTGTAAGACGGATTGCCAATCCGTCTTACGTTTTTAACGCAAAGGGGCAATGGTGTAAAGTTTTTTTGCCATTTGCCATTTGCCATTTTTGAAGGGGAGGGTTATGACCAGGGATACAGATTGGCCGGATCGCCAGGTGTTTTGGCGCGATAAGTGCGTGGCGGTGACCGGCGGGGCCGGGTTTCTAGGGTCGTTTGTCGTGGCGCGATTGCAGGCTCTGGGCGCGCAGGAGGTTTTCGTCCCACGGATTGAAGACTACGATCTGACGCAACTGGAGGCCATCCGCCAGATGTTGCATGACGCCCAACCCGATATAGTGATCCATCTGGCGGCGAAGGTGGGCGGCATTGGCGCCAACCGCGAGTACCCGGCGGAGTTTTTCTACGATAACCTGATGATGGGTGTGCAACTGCTGCACGAGGCGTGGCGCGCCGAGGTCGCCAAATTTGTGGCGATTGGCACGGTATGCGCGTATCCCAAGTTTACGCCGGTGCCGTTTAAGGAGGCCGACCTGTGGGACGGGTATCCAGAGGAGACGAACGCGCCTTATGGGTTGGCGAAGAAGATGTTGCTGGTGCAATCCCAGGCCTATCGGCAGCAGTATGGGTTTAACTCGATTTTCTTGTTGCCGGTCAACTTATATGGCCCACGGGATAATTTTGATCCCGCCAGCAGCCACGTCATCCCTGCCTTGATCAAGAAGTGCCTCGATGCGCGGGAGTCTGGCGCGGAGCAGATTGTGGCGTGGGGCGATGGCTCCCCGACGCGCGAGTTCCTCTATGTGGAGGATGCCGTCGAGGGGATTCTCCTGGCGACCGAGCGCTATAATTCAAGTGAGCCGGTGAACCTGGGGAGCGCCTTCGAGATCAGCATTAAGGACTTGGTAGAGATGATCGCCCGGTTGACCGGCTTTGAGGGCGAGATTGTGTGGGATACCAGTAAGCCCAACGGCCAGCCGCGTCGCAAGTTGGATGCCACACGCGCCAGGGAGCGCTTTGGGTTTGAAGCGACGACGCGATTTGAGGAAGGCCTGCGGGAGACGATCCGCTGGTATGAGGAAGCGCGTGCTTAAGGGCTTACTAAAGTGAAGATTAATCAGGGATAGCATGGATATTCATTCCTTAGAAGAACGCTTACTGGCGGGTGAAGATTCTGCCCATCAGTTTAAGGCCAATTTCACCAGTATTGATCGTCTGGCGGTGGAAATCTCGGCCTTTGCGAACAGCCAGGGCGGGCAGATCTTGATCGGCGTCAGTGACCAGAATGAAGTGGTGGGCTTGACGCCGGAGGATATACACCGCTTGAATCAGTGGATATCTAATGCGACCGCTCACAAGATCGAGCCGCCGATTTTCGTCCGCACGATCACATTGGTATGGCAACGCAAGACCGTGCTCATTGTGGAGGTTCCGCGCGGAAGCCATAAGCCGTATAGCGTCAACAAGAGTGAGTTCTGGGTCAAAAATGGCGCGGATAAGCGCCGCGCTACCCGCGAGGAGTTGTTGCGTTTATTCCAGGCGGCGCAGCGTTTGTATGCTGATGAGATGCTCACGGAAGTATCCACGATGCAATTGGATGCGTTATGGTTTGCACATTTTTACCGGCGGGCTTTTGAGGAAGAATGGGACGGGGCGGAAATCCCCCAAGCGACCTTGCTTGAGAACTTGAAACTGGCCCGTGAGGGACGGTTGACATTGGCCGGCCTGTTATTATTTGGCAAAAACCTGGCCCAGCATCGCCCGCAGTTTGGCATCCGGGGCACGGTGTACTTGACGCCCGACGAATTTCGGGATAAAGAAGATGTGACGGGCAATTTGTTCGAGCAACACAAGCGGGGCGTGGATTTTGTGCTGCGGAACCTGCGCCGCGTCCCGACAACGCCAGATTTCAACGCGCCGGGTGAAGTGGAAATTCCCGCCGCCGCGATTCGCGAGATAATCGCCAACGCGCTGGTGCATCGCGACTATTTTGTGGATGCACCAATTCAGGTCAGCATTTTCCCCGACGCGGTTGAGGTTGCCAGTCCGGGTCTCTTGCCCCATACCGTGACGGTGGAGAATATCAAGTTGGGGATTCATCTGGAGCGTAATCCCATCTTGTTATCTTTT
>SLSP01000407.1 GCA_007130345.1 Thermoflexales bacterium | reverse complement strand
ACTGAGGAAGTCTCCGGTTCAGACGATTTTTTTATACTACTGTACTTTCCGCTAAATTGAATTCTTCTTTTGTAATAACTTTAGCGAAATTTGAGTTGTCAGTACAATAATAACTCGCTTTTGTTTTGCAAATCAGATAACAAAAACTCAGGTGTAAATAACCGTTTATCAGAAAGTACAGTAACTAGCCGGTATCTGGAGTCCTGTAGCTCTTGGGGGTATATTTTTCCTTGCCAAGTCTTCGCATTCTGCGTGCATATTCTAGTACATCTTTGCGACGGAAAAATAGCATGTTACCACGTTTCACCGCTGTTAATGCTCCGCGCTGCCTAGCCTTGTGGATGTTATGAATCGTGTACCCGGTCAGTTCGGCGGCCTCTAGAGTTGTAATCAGCTCATCGGGGAATTTCGGAATGTCCACTACTACTTCAAATTGCTCGCTCATTTCGCACCTCGCCGTTGTCTATAGAACAAACGTGCTACACGCGGGCCGTGCGCCCTACAAGCTGCTCAGTAGCTCTGAATTTGGCCCTTAAAGACCACACGGCTCGTCGATTTGACGAGCCGTGTGGTCCCCAATCGGGGCATGCGGATTTGAACCGCAGACCTCACGGACCCGAACCGTGCGCGCTACCAAACTGCGCTATGCCCCGTGCGACTGGCTGTATTATACCCCACTTGCCGGTTTTGACAAGACTGGTATGATGCGAGGTGTTTCCGGTACGTCGCGGCCCGGTTATCTGGCAACGTTTAACCGCGCGGCGATTTGACCTTCCGCACAAGCTCTTTTTGGAGGTAGGTATATGAACCTGTGGCAGACGATTTTCCTGGCGATTTTACAAGGCACCACCGAGTTCTTGCCGGTGAGCAGTTCCGGCCATCTGGTGCTGCTGCCGTATGTGCTTGGCTGGCCGGATACCGGCCTGGCCCTCAACGTGATGTTGCACCTCGGTTCTGTGATTGCGATCATAGCGTATTTTTGGCACGATTTATGGGCATTGGCGCGAGCCGCCTGGGACAGTCTGCGCCAACGCTCCCTGGCGGATCCCCAGGCGCGCCTGGCCTGGCAACTGGCTTGCGCCACTGTGCCCGCCGCCGTCATCGGCGTGTTGTTCGAGGATTTCTTTGAAGCCCTCTTCGGCTATCCCCGCGCGGCGGCTGTCTTCTTGCTGGGCACGGCGGCTATGATCCTGCTGGCCGAGTATATCGGACGCCGCGTGCACCATCTGGACTCGATGACGTGGAAGCACGCGCTCGCCATCGGGCTGGCGCAGACGCTGGCGATTTTGCCCGGCCTCAGCCGCTCCGGTTCGACCATCTCCGCGGGCCTGCTTCTGGGCTACCGGCGCGACGAAGCCACGCGCTTCAGCTTCCTGTTAGCCATCCCCATCATCTTGGGCAGTGGCGGCTATAAACTCCTGGAGTTTATCGGCACAGAGACCGCGACGCCCTTCGGCATTATGCTGATCGGGTTGGTCGTCTCGGCTGTGACCAGCTATTTGGCTATCGCGGGATTGTTGGCGATAGTGCGGCGGAACTCCCTCTGGCCTTTTGCCGCCTACTGCACGCTCTTGAGCCTGTCGGTTCTGACCGGGCTACTCGGTTAATGCGTTATGTATTATGGGTGCTAGGGATTGTGGGGCTGCTGGCCGGATGCGCGTCGGCTCCAGCCCTGATCCCCACGCCCACGCCACCGGTGACGGCGGCCCCGCCCCAGGTGATCCACATCGCCTGCCCAGAGAGCCTCGTCCCCGCGATGATGGCGTTGGCTTCGGCCTATCAGCAACATCAGCAGACGACGCAGCTTCACGTAATGCAGCGCGCCGATCCGCTGGCACTGCAAGCGCTTCGGGACCGAGACGCGGATCTCGCCGCGCTGACGTGGTTGCCACCGGCCCAGGCCGATGATGTCTGGGCCACGCCCTTCGCCCGCGATGGCCTGGCCGTTGTAGTCAATCCGCAGAACGGCTTACCGGGCCTCACGTTGGATCAGTTACAACGCCTTTATCGGGGGCAGTTAGAGGACTGGCAAGTTTGGGGAGGGCTGCCGGGCGCGCCACAGATCATCAGCCGCGAGGAGGCCGCAGGGGATTTCAGATTCTTCCAGGCGCGGGTGATGCGCGAAAATCGTGTCGGACTCACGGCAATTATGGCCCCGACGACGCAGGCCGTGATCCAATTCGTCAACGAGGACGCGCTGGCGATAGGCTACCTTTCCACCGCGCATCTGCACGAATCCGTGCGCGCGGTGGCTATCGCCGAAGTGCCCCCTTCAAGAGAAGCTATCGCGGCAGGACTATACCCGCTCACTCGCGAACTCTTCCTGGTCACGTCCACAGAGCCTGACGGCGCGCTGCGCGACTTTGTGCAGTGGACGCTCAGTAACGAAGGGCAGCAAATCCTGAGCACGCACCGTTATCTGCCGCTTCCCTGACTATGGGGCCCCGTTAAAGAATCCGTAAACCAGGCGACCAACTGTCGCAAAAGTCTCGGCACCCGCGTCGGGCGTCAGCCACGTCGGGTGGTAGAGGAAAACCACCACCGCCACATCGGTATACGTGCCGTACATCACCGCCGCTTCCGCGTAGGTGCCTTCGCCCCACCCCACCCGCGAAGCCACCGTGCTCTCCATCACGCGGGTTCCTAGCCACGAGGGACTCTGCGCCATCCAGGCCAGCAGCGCGGCACATGCTTCTGCGGAGATCTCCTGCGCGTAGATGACGTGCAGCATCCCGCCCCCCCTATCGCATTGATAGAGCGACTCCATCAGCAGGCCCATCTCCGTCGGCGTGGTCTGAGCGTAAAGCGCGAGTCCCGCTTCAGCCCCGGCCAGCGGCGTGGCCGACGTATCGATGGCCGGCAGTTCCACTGCATCGCGCGCGACGTAAGGGGCCAGCAGGAAGCTGTTCCGCAATCCCATCCCCCACAGGAAGTCCGTGACCTGCGCCGCGCCGCTGTAAGGGTCGCCCGCGCCGATGTGGGCCAGCAGTTGATCCGCCACCGTGTGATCCGCGCGCAACAGCGTGCCGCTGATGAGTTGACGGGCCTGTGGCGCGAGCGGTTCGTCCAGCGCGCGGTACAGGGTCATGGCCGCGCCCACTTTGAGCAGGCCCACCTCCGAATACGCGGCTTGGCAATGCAGACAGAACTCCTGTCCCCCGCGCAAATCCTTAACGAAGACGCCCCCGATAGCTCCCACCGTCTGGAAAGACGTGTTCAACGCATCGCGCAGCAGCTCAACGGAAGCCGCCGGCGCGGGTTCGACCTCCACCACCAGCCGCACCTGACGCTCATCGGGAGCCGCCGCGAGAATCGCCGAGATCAACTCCGAGCGCGAATCGTCCACCAGCAAGGTCGTGCCCACGCGCGGCGGGCGGAACGTCCCGGCTTCGGGCAGCGGGACGGCAGATTGAGGGGCCTGATCGTAGCGCTGCGCGATGCGGGCCAGGAAGGCGTCCACGCGCGCGCGGGAATAACTCACCACCGCGCTGACTCGCAGCGCTTCTGGCTCGCGCATCAGCGCGCGGTCCGTCACATAGCGGAAGAAGCCGGAGGCGTCGGCGCGGGTCGCCAGCGCCGCGTCGAGATTGTTCGCCGTAGCCTCCACATCCAACGTCAAATCGACCATCGCCGGGAGGAGGAGCGTCACCTCGCTTTCATAATGCACGGTGACAGGGGTGGTGTACGCCAAAGCGATAGCCCGCAATGCTTGCTCACGGGTCATCCCGCCCATCGGCAAGCCGTTGATGGTCAATCCCGGCGGGAGCACGATTTGACTGGATCGCCAACTGGTATAGAGCCAGGCACCGCCCAACACGATGACCGTGATGACCAAGAATAAGAGCGCGCCCACACTTGATTGTCTTCTGCGCACAGCCCCTCCCCTTCTAGCCAAACCCTACCTGAGAGTATAATCAGAAGGCAAGGCGCGTCAAACTAGCCCGTGTCCCGCCACGCATCTTCAATTGTCACCCCCAAAAATTGCCCTATAATAGCCACACCAAAGCAGTACAGTTTCCAATCCCATATCCCTTAGCTCAAAGACAGGAGGCATTATGACCCAGACAGAGGAATCAAATGTACAGGATGTGCGTTCTGAGCGATACAAGAAGAACGGTAAGCTCAGGAAAAGTTTCTATGAAGCGGAGTTGCGTCGTCTACAGGAGGAGTTGGTCAAGCTCCAATACTGGATCAAGGAGAAAGGTCTCAAAGTTGTCGTGCTCTTTGAAGGGCGTGATGCCGCCGGCAAGGGGGGCGTCATCAAGCGGATTACCGAGCGGCTGAATCCCCGTATCTGCCGCGTGGAGGCGCTCGGCACGCCCTCGGATCGAGAGAAGACGCAGTGGTATTTTCAGCGCTACGTGGATCGGCTGCCAGCAGCGGGCGAGATGGTGCTCTTCGACCGCAGTTGGTACAATCGCGCCGGCGTGGAGCATGTGATGGGCTTCTGCACCGAGGAGGAGTATCAGGAATTTTTGCGCTCGTGCCCGGAATTCGAGCGCATGTTGCTGCGCTCCGGGATCATCCTGATCAAATACTGGTTCTCGGTCAGCGATGAGGAGCAAGAACGCAGGTTTCTTGATCGCATCGATGACCCGACCAAGCGGTGGAAGCTCAGCCCGATGGACTTGGAATCCCGCAAGCGGTGGGTAGCCTACTCCAAGGCAAAGGATCGGATGTTCGCGCATACCGACACCAAGCAATGTCCGTGGTACGTGGTCAACGCCGATGATAAAAAGCGCGCGCGCCTCAACCGCATCCATCACCTGTTAAACCAATTTGATTACGAGGACTTGACCCCGGAACCCATCAGCTTGCCCACGCGCCAGGATGACATCGCTTACGTCCGCCCGCCGATGGACTATCAGACCTTCGTGCCCGAAGAATACTGAAGTCATCCGGTTTGAGACACAAAAAAACACGGATTTCGCGGATAAACCCAAAGAAATCCGTGTTTTTCTGTGT
>SLSP01000370.1 GCA_007130345.1 Thermoflexales bacterium | reverse complement strand
AGCGGGGAAGGCGATGCTGTGAATGTTCCACGCGCTATACTGCTCAACAAATTTCTGCAATCCGGCCTCAATATAGGAAATCTTAGAAGGATTGCGCCAATGTCGCTTGGTGGGGAAATTCAACACCCACTTATTGGGACTTTTATACAACCAGAGTGTGCCGATCTCGAATTTGCCTTGTTCGCATAAATCTCGATACTGTTGATACATATCGGGAAACAGTCGCTTGAATTCCAGCGCAATGCCTTTGCCCATCACGCCAACGGTATTGACCGTATTAACCAATACCTGCGCCGGAGATTGAAACAGATCGCCTTTTACATACAGAATCATCGGGTTGTCCTCTTGGAGTCTTGACTCAGATCACCAGTTTTCGATAAAATTATACTCGGAAACTCGTTTATATCCAGAATCAGGCGGACTCATGTAAGACTTCGGGAGTCTGACGCTCGACCGTCAGGAGGTGGAGATGCGGCGTCGTTATACATGGATAGGGGCGTGGCTGATAGCGGCCCTGGCGCTGATGCCCGCGCGCGCGGCGCGAGCCTGGCCGCCGGACTTCGAACTCATCCAGGCGGCGCGGGGCGTGGCCCTCTACCGGCGCGAGGGCGAGCACGGCCCGGAATTTGTGCAACTGGTCAATCTGAGCCACGGCGCGTCCGTCGAATTGCGGCACGGCCATATCGCCCACTTCCGCCCCGGAGATGATAGCTTCGATGAAGACCATCCCCAGATAGGGCGCTATGCCCTCGACCGCTTCTGGTACGAGGCCCGCGCCGCCAATGAGAACGCCTTCTGCGTCTTCAATGGGCAATTCTTTCTGGCTACTCAGGATCCCACCGGTCTGGCGTTTGCCCTGCGAAAGGATGGCGAGGTCATCACCCCCGGCTATGCCCTCCACGCCTACTCCGGTCAACAACAACTGCTGCGCCTCTGGGATACCCGCGCCGACATTGTGAGCATGACCCTGCGCGCGCTGTACACCTCTTCCGCGCCCCACGCCCTCGGCGGCTTGACGGAGAACGCCGGCTCCAACCTCGACCGGGTCACGGGCCGCACGTCCATCGGCGTGGCGGACCTCAACGGCGACGGCCAGCACGAACTCCTGCTGGTCTACACCGCGGCAGCCGCGAGTCAGCCACACGTCGGGGCGGTGTTGCGCGAATTCGGGGCCGAGAGGATTATCATGCTCGATGGGGGCGGCTCCACGCAGCTTATCTGCAACGGGCAGAGCTACATCGCCTCCGACCGCCGGATTCCGCAGGCCATCGTCGTGCGCGGCGGCGGGCCACTCCCCGCCGAATATGCCGCCAGCGTCGTCGAGCGTCCCTATACCGTCGATGCGCTGCCCAAGCAGCCGCTCACCCTCACGCTGACGTTGGAGAACACGGGCACACGCACATGGGCCGCCAACGGGCCGGTGCTGGTCGCGGTGCAGGGGACGGGATTGCTCACGCGCCCGTCCTGGCCGTTGCCACGCGCCGTCGCGCCAGGGGAGCGGATGCAGTGGACGCTGGACGTGTACGCGCCGCGCACGCCCGGCATCTATCCCGTAGCCTGGGAACTGCGCTTCGGCGACCGCGTGATAAGCGAGCGGGTGGAGGTGCGCGTCGCCGTCCGCGCGCCGGAGACGCCCACGCGCGCGCCTGACCTCCCGCCCCCGGCGACCGCCACGCCCGAAGAGACCGCCGCTGGCGGCGCGGGGCTGTGCAGCGGGACGGTACTGCTCGCCGCGCTGGTCTGGTGGATAGGCCGCCGGGCGATTGTCTGAGTCAGCGCGGGAGGCGGCATTACCACAACCTGGCTACCAGGGGCGGGCCGAGCACTAGCCCGCCCACGACAATGGACGTGAGCGCTACCAGCAGCACCGCGCCGGCGGCGACATCTTTCACCTGTCGGGCCAGGGGATGATATTCCGGGCTGGCGAGATCGACGAGCGCCTCGGCAGCCGTATTCGCCATTTCCGCCATCAGCACCAGGCCGATGACCACCGCGATCAACGTCCACGCGGTCAACGTCAGCTCCAGCCACAGACCGAGCAGGGTCACGCCCGTAGCGGCGACCAAATGGACGCGAAAGTTGCGCTGGGTGCGGATGGCGTAGAGGATGCCTTCGCCGGCGTGGCGAAAGCTCTCCCAGAAGGTGCCGCTGCGGGGCGGTTTCATTCGGGCAGCGCGAGTTGGATGTCCAGCGCGGCGAGGATCGCGGCTTGCGCGCCCCACATCAGCGCCTTATCCTCCGCGTCGGCGTGATCATAGCCGAGCAAGTGCAGCACCCCGTGAACGGTGAGCAATTGTAGCTCCTCCGCCAACGTCCCGCCGGCACTCGCCGCCTGCTCTCTGGCCCGGTCGATGGAAATCACCACATCGCCCAGATAGCGGGGGAAGCCGCTGACCCCGCCGGCGTAAGGGCCGCGCGTGTCATCGGCGAAGGCGAGCACGTCCGTGGGGCGATCCACGCCTCGGAAGCGCAGGTTTAGCGTGTGGAGGGCCGCGTCATCGGAGATGACGACGACAATTTCGCAGGTCTCAGCCACACGCTGCTGGGCCAACGTCGCCTCGACAGCTTGAGCCACGGGCTGGGTCTCCAAAGCGCCAACTTGCTCCTCAACATGCACGTCAATTTGATGTTTGATCGTCATCATCGTTGCTGTCCTCGCGTGGTTCGTCCTTCTTGGGTTCAGGATACTTGACGCGCGGGTGGAACGCCCCGCGCAACAGGTCGATATAGGTCGATTTCACAATATGCAATTCCTGCATCGTGATCGGGCATTCGTCCAACTGCCCCGCGCGGATGCGCTCCTCGAAGATGTAGTCCACCACGCTGCTCAATTCCTCTGGGGTCGAGGGCCGCCGGGCGCGGGTCGCGGCCTCGGAGGCATCGGCCAACATCACCAGGAGCGTCTCGCGGCTCTGGGGGGTAGGCCCTGGATAGCGGAACTGGTCTTCGTCCACCAGATCGGCCTCCCCACCGGCCGCATCAATCGCCTTCTGGTAGAAGAAGCTGGCCCGCATCGTGCCGTGATGTTCGGGGATGAAGGCGCGCACCCGCGCCGGGAGGCGATATTGCTTCGCCAACTTGATCCCGTCCCGCACATGGCCTTGCAACACGTCCACGCTGGTATAGGGATCCAGCCGGTCGTGGGGATTGCTCAAGCCCTGCTGATTCTCCACGAAGAAGTAGGGGCGCAGCAGCTTGCCGATGTCGTGGTAGTACGCGCCCACCCGCGTGAGAAGCGCGTTCGCCCCGATGCGTTCGGCGGCCTGCTCCGAGAGGCTTGTCACCATCATCACATGATTGAAAGTCGCCGGGGCTTCTCGCAACAGGCGTTGCAAGAGGGGATGATTGGGCCGACTCAGCTCCATCAGCCGGAAGTTCGTGGTCAAATCAAAAAGGGGGGTCAAGACGAACAGCCCGCCGGCGGTCAACCCCCCGGCGATGATACCTCCCACCACGCAGACGCCCATTTTGAGCATAACCGTCACCGGATCGCTGAAGAGTTCGTTGACAGAGAACACCGTCAGCACGAGCGCCCCGACCAGCCCGGCCAGAAACCCAGAGCGGAAGATGGCTCCCGTCTGTTCGTAACGCGGCAAAGTCAGGGCCGAGACGACACCGCTCAACAGCACGAAGACCGTCAACGATAGCGACTGCCCGCCAATCCAGCCGCTGACACCGCTCAAGAAAGCGATGGCCCCAATAGCCGAAGGCAAGCCGAGGGTTGTTGCCAGCAACATCGTCATTGCGGCAGCCGGGAAAAGGTAGGGCAGCAGTCCTCCAGAAGGGATGAGCAAGCGCGCCAGGAGCAGGAAGACCAGTAGCAAGAGCAGCAGGAGGCTTTCCTTTCGCCCGCCGTCCAGGGTCGTCGATTCAAAGCGCCAGAGATAGGCCCCCAGAACCAGCACGCTCCCACCGGCAAAGAGCACCGCCACACTGAGGTCCGGCCACTCGGTCTGCCGCGCGGTCAACCCAAATTCCTGCAAGATCTCCATATCCAGTTCGGAGATCACACTGCCTTCGCGGACGATGACCTCGCCGCTGCGCAGGCTGTGAAAGACCGGGCCGACGGCTTCGCGGGCCTCTTGCCGGGCGATTTCGGTTGCGTCGGCATCGTAGAAGACATTCGGCCTGATGAAGCGCACGACGAGGGCGTTCACGGCGACGGCTTCATCCTGGGCCAGGTCTAACGCGATGCGGGCGGGAATCCGCTGGCGCACCTCATTCAAATCTGCCGCGCGGATCACTTCCTGACGCATCACCTGATCCAACAAATCCAGGAATTCCAGGCGCACGCGATCCCAGTTGGCATCGGGAAGGGTGAAGATGATATTGGCTGTGTTTTGAGAGACATCGCTCAACTCCGGGACGGCTAACAACCAGGCGTATTTTTGCGAGTCCGAAGCGTAGCTATCGGCGCGGAGTGCACGCAAGTAGGCCAGCACTTTGCGCGCGCGATTGTACTGATCCCGCGCCACAGCCGAATCCGGGGATGTATAACGCGGCGCGACGTGGCGCACGGCTTCGGCCTCCGCCTGCGCGCTGAGAATTTCGCTCACGTAGTTGAGGTCTCTGGGCGCGCGAATGTCCTGCAAGGCCACGTCCCCCGGCGCGAGATCATAACTGTTGGAGAGGGTGAAGACCAACACGAACGCCGTAGCCAGCGTCAAGATCAGCCAAAAGCCGGCTTGACGCAACGCCCATCCTCCCGACATCTTCTGTGCATAGGTAATCATAGGTCCCTTCGGCATGGTTCATCCTTGAAAGAAAATTGCTCGACAATTTTGCTGTGTCTAAAAGCTCGTCAAACGTCATGCGTCAAACGTCAAAACCAGTCTCAAGATAATGCTTTTGATTTTGAAGTGGTACCCTACAAAGAAAGACCATAAAAAGGCGGCCCTTGACTTCCAAGAGATAAATCTAGGTCAATCTGGATTCCGTGACGTTTGACGTTTCACGTTTGACGCCGGAAAGTGTCAAGCAGTTCTT
>SLSP01000474.1 GCA_007130345.1 Thermoflexales bacterium | reverse complement strand
TGATGAAATTTGAACATCTACGGGTATGGCTGCTCGTTTTGATTTTGGCCGGTTGCGCAACAGCAACTCCTGCGCCCACCGCGACCCCAACGCAAGTCGTGCCCACATCCACGCCTGTCCCGCCCACCGCGACGCTGCCCCCGACGGCCACGTCCACACCAACCGCCATCCCCACCGCGACGCCAACCGCCACGCCCACCTTGACGCCGACGCCAACCATCACGCCGACGGCGACGCCATCCCCCACGCCGGAATTCGTCCGCATCCGCATCGGGGATTTGGCGAATTATATGGATGAGGAGGTCACGGTGGTGGGGAACGTGGTGGCGACGGACAGCTTCTCGCACGGTTTCCGGTTCACGCTGGATGACGGCTCCGGCCAGGTCACGCTGCTGATGTGGCATCGGGTTTACGATGACTGTCGCGCGGCCCCACAACTCAACATCGGCGCGGAGGTCAACGCGACAGGCCAAGTCAGCGCGTATCAGGGCGAGTTGCAAGTCGTGCCGAGCTTTGGCCGCCAGGTACAGGTAACGCGAGCGGGCGGGGCTTTCGCGCCGGCCGTCACCATCGACGCGCTGCGCGGCCACATGGGGCAGGTGGTGCAGATCACGGGCGAAATCCGGGACATCTCCGGCACATCCCAATCGGTCAGTCTCACCGTAGCGGACGACACCGGCGTGGTGACGGTCTTTATCTGGCGCACCATCCTCGACCGGATTCCCAACGCCAATCCGGCCCTGGGCACGGTGGGCACGCGCGTGCGCGTCACCGGCCTGGTGCAAGAGTACCGGGGCACCTTGCAAATCGCCCCGAAGCTGCCCTATGACGTGGTGGTGCTGTCGCCGTGATGTGGGTTCTGGTGATAAAGCACGGCTTGAGACTTTGGGCGTGAAACGTCATGCGTCAAACGTCATGCGTCAAACGTCAAACGTCAAACGTCAAAATCATGACACAAATGACGTTTGACGCATGACGGGCTATTGCGCACACACCAACACGGTCAAGCACTTTTTCTTCGCAATACCGCAAAAGTCACCCTGTTTGGGACACGGATAAACACAGATTTCACGGATAAAACCAAAAAAAATCCGTGTAAATCCGTGTCCTTCCTTGAAATCAACCGGGGGCTTCTTCTTGTCACAGGGTTAGTTTTGCGCTACTGCTTTTCTTCTGCGGATGAACCATGCCGCGATTTGCCATTTTTCAGGAGAATCTATGTCACGTAAACTTCAAGGGTTGTGGATAGGCTTGCTGATCATCGCTGCCGCGAGCCGCTTGACCGCGCTGGCCTGGATGCCGCTGGCCCCCGATGAGGCGACGCGCGCGCTGGCCGCGCTGGATGCCGCGCGCGGAGAGGGCTGGCCCGCCTCGGCGGAGAGTCCGCTGCTGCTGGTGGGGAATGCCGTGCTCTTCGGCGTGTTCGGCGCGGGCGATGGCATCGCGCGCCTGCTCCCGGCGATGGCGGGCGTGGCGCTGGCCGCGTTGCCGCTGCTCTGGCGGCGGCGATTGGGTGACGTGGGCGCGCTGGCGGCGGCGGGGATACTGACCGTCTCGCCGCTGGCGCTGCTGGCCGGGCGCCGCGTCGAACCGACGCTGCTCGGCGCGTTGGGCGCGGGCGGGCTTATCTCGCTCGCGCTGCTGCACGACGATGACGCGCTGGCGGCGTGGCGGCCCGTGCTGGTGGCCGGCGGCGTGACGCTCGCGGTGGTGGGCGGGCCATCGGCCTATGATGTGCTGCTGGCGGGCGCGCTGGCACTGGCGTTCGCCTCCTTCGGCGCGGGAGAGAATCGCCTCGCGGTGGCGCGGGAGTGGGCACGTCCCACGTTGTGGGGATTGGCGGGCGCGCTGATGATCTCGGTGGGCTTGGGCGCGCGCTGGAGCGGGTGGAGTGGGCCGCTGGACGGCCTCGCCGCGTGGCTGGCCTCTTGGCGCGGCACCGACCTCGGCCCCGCGAGTCTGAGTCTGCTGTTGCTCTACGAACCTCTGGCGTTGCTCTTGGCCCTGGTGGGCCTCGGCTACGCGCTGCGGGACACCGTTCCGCTGCCCAAGATGTTGATCTTCTGGAGCGGGATACTGGTGCTGGTGCTGGTGATCCGCCCGGCAGCCGCGCCTACGGGGATGGCGTCCGCGCTCTTGCCGCTGGCGCTGCTGGTCGGCTATGGCGCGCAACAACTCGCCGCGTGGGTGCCGGGACGAAGCCTCAAATGGCTGGCTTTGCACATCACTGTGTCGGCGGTTTTGTGGGTGCCGGTGGGTCTGGCACTGGCAAGTCACAGCATGGCGCACACGACGCCGGAGGTATTGAACGGGAATCCGGCTGTGCAGATGGCGTTGGTGCTGGTGGGGATGGCGATTTTGGTGGGATTGCATGTAATGTTGGGGATACTGTTCTCGATGGTATTGCTGCCCCCCGTGATCTGGCGCGGCGCGTTGCTCGGCGTGGCCGTGATGTTATTGTTCCTTCAAGGTCGCTTTGGTGTGGGCATGGCTTTTTTGAACCGCGCCACAGCCGTAGAGCCGGGCCTGGACGTGGTGACTTCGCCGGACACGCGCCTGTTGCTGCGGACTGTGACAGATCACGCGCATGTGCGTGGTCTGCGGGCCGATAGGACCGATATCGCGCTGGTGGGGCTATCACCGGAGGCGTTGGTGGCGACCCGCTGGACCTTGCGCGATTACGCTCCGATGGAGGCTGTGGTCTGGCCGGATACGGCGGATTTCGTGATCACGCCGGCCGGGGGGGACGTGCAGCCTCCAAACGCGCAGTGGGTGGGCGCGCGTTTCGTCAGCGTCGTGCGCGGGCCGTGGAGCCGTTTCGCGTGCGTATCGTGGGTGCCGCCGAACTGTGCGCGGGCGTTGCGGTGGTATTTCTACCGCGAGGCCACGACGGAATCCGCTCGCCAAGAGGTCTTGTTGTGGAGGCGCCGGTAGATTATTGGGCCTTGCTACCCGGCCCGCTTGGTTTATAATGACTGCGGATGCAAGGAGGCACAATGCCAGCATATCGCAAAGCGAGTATTCGGGAGTTGACAAAGGCGGCGTATGTCCTAGAGGGACACACTATCCAGGGCGTGCTGCACCGTGAGGCGGAAGGTCATTGGGTGGTGGGGGATAGGCCGTTGGAGACCTGGCTCGCTCGCAATGAAGGCCGGGATGTGACGTTGATTATGGTGGCGATGGAAGAAGATCGTCCGATGCAAGAACGGGTATGTCAGACGTGTGGGCGGAAGTATCAAGGGCTGGAGTGCTCGCATTGCAAGGAAGTCCGGTTTCGCCTGCGCGGACGCTGATACCGGGGTTGTACCATATTAGGAGGACGACCCAACGTCGTCCTTCTCTTTTTGGGCTGGTAGCGGTTTTTGCAGGGGAAGATCGACGTAAACTTCGAGGAGGATACATGAAAATTCAGGATTATGTGCGCGTGCTGCGGCGTCGGGGCTGGATCATCGCGGTGTCCATCGTGGCGACGGCGTTGAGCGCGTTGGTTTTCAGTCGCTTGCAGGTGCCGATGTACCGTTCCAGTATCGAGGTCTCCATCGAGTTGGCGCGTCCCGATTTCGGGTTGACCCAGACGGCGAAGCTGTTGTTGCGCTCCTACGCCTATTCCATACACTCCGAGGAAAACGCGCAACTGGTCATCAACCAACTGGGGCTGTTGCAGACGCCCCGCGATTTGGTGGGAGATGTGAAGGTTGTGGCCGATGATTCGCTCCTGGTCATCAAAATTGAGGCCGATCACCCCGATGGCGAGATGGCGAATCGCATCGCGTTGACCTGGGCGCAACTGTTGGTGAGCTGGCGCAACGAGCAGAACGCGCGCCAGAACCGAGAAGATCGCGTGTACGCTTCGATTATTGATATGCCTTCGTACCGCCAGGTGCGGCCCAGAACGGCCATCAATGTGGCTGCGGGCGGTATTTTTGGGTTGGTGCTAGGTGGCGCGATTGTCTTCGCGTTGGAGTGGATGGACGCGGGCGTGGTGCGCGAACCCAAGCGGATGGAAGAGGATTTGGGCTTGGCGGTGCTGGGCGTGATCCCGCCCGTCGCTTCGGCACAGCGGTGAAGGAGATTGATATGACGAATTTGGTAACTTTGGTATCCCCCGATACTCCGGCAGCGGAGGCTTATCGGGCGCTGCGGCTCAATTTGGCGTTCACGAGCCTGGACAAGCCCCTGGAGATGGTGGTGGTCTCGTCGCCGGGGCCTAACGCGACCAAATCGTCGGTGGCGGCCAATCTGGCCGTGGTCGCGGCGCAGGCAGGGCAACAGGTGGTGCTGGTGGATGGCGATCTGCGGCGGCCCCACGTCCACGAACTGTTCGGGGTGGCGCAGGAGCCGGGCGTGACTCAGGTGATGTTGAGCCACGCGGCGATGGGCGATCTCCCGCTGATAGAGACGGAGGTGGTCGGGTTGCGGTTGCTGCCTGCTGGTGCGCTTCCGCCCAATCCCGCCGACATCGTCGGTTCGCAGAAGATGGCGCAGTTGTTGGCGCATGTGCAATCTCAAGCCGACTTGGTGATTGTGGACGCGCCCCCTGTGACCGTGGCTGTGGATGCGGCGGTGCTGGCGACGCACGCCGACGGCCTGCTGCTGGTGATCCGCGCGGGACACACGCGCCGTGATCGCATCGAACAGGCCAAGTTGCTGTTGACACGCTTCGAGGCCCGGCTCCTCGGCGCGGTGTTCACGGATTCGACGGAAGGCGGGCTGTTGACGGGGTACTGAGTGTCAAACGTGAAACGTGAAACGTGAAACGTCAAACGTCAAACGTCAAACGTCATAAAGGCTTTACTTGCTAACTACTGAATCTACTGAAAGAACCCTAAAAATCCGATTTTTTAGAAAGTTGATACTAGATATAGATTTTTCGCAATATCGCAAAAGTCACTCTGTTTGGGACACGGATAAACACAGATTTCACGGATAAAACCAAAAAAAATCCGTGTTTTTCCGTGTAAATCCGTGTCCTTACTTGAAATCAACCGGGGACTTCTTCTTGTCACAGGGTTA
>SLSP01000097.1 GCA_007130345.1 Thermoflexales bacterium | reverse complement strand
TGCGCGGCCAGGGCATCCAGCCACGTTTGCAAGTCGGTCATCGGCGTTACTCCCCCTGCGGCGGATGCACGCCGCCGAAGAACTCGCGGGCCAAGTCATCTCCTTGCCCAGGGATGACGATCTCGCCAAAGCGCGATTCGTACTTCTTGAGATTGTCTTCCAGCGCGCGCATCAGCAGCTTGGCGTTCAACGGCGTCATGACCACGCGCCCGCGCACTTGTACCTGTGGGTGATTGGGCATCATCTGCGCGAAATCGACGATCACCTCTGAGGGGGAATGGGTGATCAGCGAGAAATTGGCATAAATTGGCTCCAGATTCGGGGGGAGCGATACGTTCAGTTTACGTTGGGATCCCATAGAAACCTCCTGTGACAGATTGCAAATAGCAAATGGCAAATAGAATTGCAGATGGTTAAACGATACAGAGGGGCCAGCGTCAGCCCCTCTGCTTGGGTTAGCATCACATTCGGCGCGCTGACGGGCACTCTAGAACGGGATGTCATCCTCTGGGATGTAATCCGCGCCGCCGCCGCCATCGTCTTCACCGGGGCCGGGGCCAGAACCGGCGTCGCCACGATTGCTCAATAAAATCAACCGGTCGCACGTGACCTCGAAGCTGGCCCCCGCGGTGCCATCCTGGCGCGTCCAGATGCGCGGGCCGCCGGTGGCTTTGTCGGCCTGTAAGCGGCCTTCCACCATCACCTGCCGGCCTTTGCTGAGATATTGCGCGGCAATTTCAGCCTGCCGCCGCCAGGCTGAGACGCGGAACCAGATGGTCTCTTCATTTTGTGAGCCATCGGAGTTAGTCCAGCGGCGATTGGTCGCCATGCTGAACGAGGTGACGGGCGTGCCGTCGGGTGTATAGCGCATCTCTGGGTCGCGCCCCAGATTTCCTACGATGATCAGCTTTTGATAGGACATTGGTTTCTCCTTTCCCGTAATCTATGATGATGATCACACCTGATTACAAGTTTATTCCCTTTGTGAAATGATGCAACCTCGCGGTTGCCGATAGCTACCCGTTGACTCTACTGAAAGAACCCTAAATAATCCGATTTTTTAGAGACTTGATCCTAGAGGGAGATTTTTCGCGTGCGAATTTCATATAGGTGGTAAGTTGCGTGTGTAAAAATCGGATTTTTAGCCTTTTTTCAGAGGACTCACCAGTTACCTTCCACAAAACAGATGATGCCTTCGGTGATGCCTCTGGCGACTACGTCGCTGCGTTTCGTCAACAGTTCTCGATCTTCCAGCATAAAACCGGCTTCGATAATCACTGCCGGGGTGCTGCGATCAATTTCATAAAATGTATGATACCGGGTCATATCGTAGGTAATCGTGTCAGCATCGAAGCGCAGGCCCGTGCGCTGCCCATAATGATAGCTCAAGCACTCAACCAGAGCATCGGTCGAGTGGTGGGCGTAGCTGGCTTCTGCTCCGGCGACTTTGAAGCCGGTCTTGCCGGGCACGTTGCACGAATCGGCGTGGATGGAAACCAGCGCGGCGGCCTGGTAGCCGTGCAAGCGCATATCAAATTCTTCTAAAAGATCCGCTTCCCACCCTTTTTGGTGCAGCAGCGCGACGACACGGCGGGCCACATCTACGGTGATCTCGACTTCTTGCAGGCCGTCGGGGCAGACGGCACCACTATCGTGCCCGTAATGCCCCGCGACAATGCCGATGAGCGGCGTTGAGGGCGTGGCTGTCGGTATGGGGGCTACCGGCGGTTCTGTTGGCGTCGGCACAGGCGTGCTCAATGAGATGCGAATGGGGCCTTCCGGCGGTTCTACCGGCCCCGCTTCGCCGCGCACCCCCGGAATGATGGGCACGATGCCCATCGGGACGGTGAAGGCAGCCAGAAAGGCGATCAGCACCATCGCGCGGATGGTCCAGCCCACAGCCCACGGGTCTTGCTGCGCTTCGCGGTATCTCATCGTATCAGCCGCCTGGGATTACTAGGCATCATGATCCATCAGCGCATCCGGCGCTTCCACTCATCTTTGACCTCAATTTCATCCCAATTATCTTTATGAATCAAGAAATCCCGCAACAAGCGATTGAATTTACTTGTCTCATCCAGCATAGGGTAGTGCTGCGATGCTTCAAAGATGTAGGGGAAGACGTTGTAATCCAGGTCCTCCAACACATCATCATCGGGAACCTGGATGATGGGATCATCTTGACCGGCCACCAGCATCACTGGCAAGTCCAGGTCTTCCAGGGCATCCAGCAAATCCTGGTTCATCACCGATCTGACGCTTTGCACCACCGCGTTGGCATCGGTCTTGGCCGCTTCCATATCGACCTCTTCGTAGGATTTGAGCTTGCGCCCCAGGATGGCCTTCGCCGGATTCTCGCCGCCGCTGAAGCCACTCAGCGAGCGGGCAATTTCGCCGCTGGTCAAGGGGGTGCTCACCATCATCAACTGCTCGGCCCGGTCAGGATGGGCCAGCGCGAAATGCACCGCTACCACGCCGCCCAGGCCATGCCCGATGATGGGAACCATCCCAATCCCCATTTGATCCATAAAGAGTTCGACCTGACTCACATATCCCGCCACGCTATAGCGTCCCGCGACCTTGTCGGAATCGCCAAAGCCCCAGAAATCCAGGGCATAGGCTCGATAGGATGAGGACATATCCACCATAGTGGGCACCCAATAGCGCCACGATCCCAGCCAGTCGTGGAGGAATAGTAGCGGTTTGCCGCGCCCCAGGGCTTCATAGTGTACCAGGCTACTTTCGAGGATAATCGCGCTCATAAGCTGACTCCCCCTTAATCCTAAGCTTTTCCAAGTTCTTTCAAAATACGCTTGACTTGCGTCGCCAATTCGTCCGGAGCGAAGGGTTTGAGGATATACTCTCGCGCCCCGACCCCTAGCCCTTCCTGGATTTCGCTTTCTTGCCCCTTGGCCGAAAGGAAAATCACCGGGATGTCCTGGGTATCCGGATTCTTCTTCAAGGCTTCACAGGCTTGATAGCCCGTCATGCGCGGCATACGCACGTCCATCAAGATGATGTCGGGGTTGACCGAGGGAGCCTTCTCGACAGCTTCGGCACCATTCTGGGCCAACTCTACGTCGAACCCGGCGAACCGCAGCGTGAAAGCGATCAACTCGCGGATGTCCCGTTCATCTTCAGCAACTAGAATTTTAACCATAGTTCAATTACTCCTTGTGCGCTCCGTTCCCGGTGATCAAGCCGGTGATCTCCTCCGCGAATTCCTCCACGGAGAAGGGTTTGGTCATAAACCGCAAGGCTCCCAAAGCCTCCGGGTCTGTCGCGTCGTCGCGTTGCTTGCTGTGCTGGCGCGATGTCGTCAAGATCACGGGAATATCGGCGGTGTGAGGATTGCGTTTTAACTTTTCCAACACTTGATAGCCATCTACGTCGGATAAGGCCAGGTCTAATAACAGCAACTCCGGCTGCAACTCGCGGGCCAGGCACAGCGCGCGCTCGCCACGAGTCGTGGTATGCACGCTCAAGCCACGCGCTTGTAACGCCGACCGCATGGTCTTCAATAGGGCCTGGTCTTCGTCGGCCAAAACGACGGTGCCGCGCTGGTGCAAAATGCGCTCGACCGCATTGAGAAAACAGTCTTGCTCAAGCGGCTTGACCAGGTAATCTACCGCGCCCAGGAGCAGTCCTTCTTCGCGCTCTGGGACGACGGAAACGATGATGACCGGGATGTCGCACGTCTCCGGCGTGTCCTTGAGGTGCTGCAAGACTTCCCGCCCATCCAAATCGGGCAGGCGGATGTCCAATGAGATGATGTCCGGCGGTTGCTCTTTTGCCAGCTTCAGGGCGTGCTGCCCGCTGTGCGCGATGCGCACATCCAAGTCCAGTTGTTCTTCCAGCGTGGCTTTGAGCAATCCGGCAACTTCCGCGTCATCCTCAACAATCAGGATAGAAGCCCGTGTCGAGGCTTGTTTGAAACTAGGAGGCGGCTCGCCCACGTCCACGGTGGGTTCGCCCTCGGCCAGCGGGATGGAGAAGGTGAAGATGCTGCCCTCGCCCAGTTCGCTCTCCAGAGAGATGTCGCCGCCGTGCATGTGGATAAGTGACAGGGTAATCGCCAGGCCCAGGCCGGTACCCGATACTTCGTACACAGCCGGGTCATCTTCAACCCGATAGAAGCGGTCGAAGATCTTCTGTTGGTTCTCTTCCGCGATGCCGATGCCCGTATCGGCCACGGCGATATACATTTTCCCCTGCCGCGCGTAAGCGTACAGGCCAATCTCGCCCCCATTGGGGGTGTATTTGTAAGCATTGCCGATGATGTTGGTCAAAATCTGGGTGACACGGGCTTCATCGCCGTAAATTTTGGGCAGATCATCCGGCAGAACGGTGTAGAGGCGTTGATCCTTCTCTTCGATCTTCGGTTTGAGCAACTCCACCACTTGCCCGATAGCGTCGGCGGTAGAAAGCGGCTTGCGGATAAGCTCGACGCGCCCCGTCTCGATGCGCGAGATGTCCAGCAGATCGTTGACCAGCGTGGTCAGACGGTCGGCGTTGACCTTAACCGTCTTCAGGAAGTTCTGCTGCGCCTCTTCCATCGGGCCGGCCGCGCCCATCAGCAGCAGGTCTACATAGCCCTTGATGGACGTCATCGGCGTGCGCAGTTCGTGAGAGACGGTGGAAACGAACTCGCTCTTGGCGCGATCTGCCTCGACCTCGGCGGTGATGTCGCGGAAGACGGAGACCACGCCCAGGAATTCGTGGTTGGGCGCGATGACGGGCGAGATATGCACGCTGACGATCTCGCGTTCCATTTCCAGCCGATGCGCGAGGAACTCTTCGGCCCCGTAGGACTGGGGGGCTTGCATCCACGCCTCGATGCGTTCCAGCCACTCCTGCGCCGCGTTGCCGTACAATCCCAGGATGTCATCCTGGAAGCGGCCCAGGACGTGCGCGCGCGAAATCGAGAGAATCCGTTCCGCCGCCGCGTTGAACAGCATGATGCGCCCATTGGCGTCGGCCACCATCACGCCGTCGGCGATGCCCTCAAGGATGGCCTCGTTCTTGGCCGCCTCGATCTGCTGCGCGCGGAGCATCGCGCCCAGACGCTCGGCCTGTTCCGCCAACAGCCGGTACAATTCCGCGTTGTTCAGCGCGTTGCCCAACTGCACCGCTGCCGCTTCGACTAGGCGCAATTCCTGATCGCCGAAGATACCCACCAGCGGCGATTGCATCAAGATGATGCCCCATGCGTCGCCGTCTGCGCCGGAACTGCCGAGCACCGGCGCGGCCAACACGGAGCGGATGGTGGGATCGATGCCATTTTCCCAACGGTCATCCGCGCGCACGTCGGGGATGATGATCGCCTGACGCCGCTCAAGCACCCACCCGACCAGGCCCGTGTCGCGGCGGAAAGGTGCCTCCCGGCCTTCCTGGGGAATGGGCGTCGTGTGCCCGATGGCGGCGCGATAGTGCATCTGCCCGCTCTCCGCATCCGACAACAGCACCGCGCTCTTGGAGGCTTTGACCGCTTTCTGCAACAATGAGAGCGCCTGGCTCAAGATGCGATCTACATCCAGATTGGCGACCAGTTCTGAGGCGATATGGTAGAGCACTTCGGAGCGGTCGCGCTGGACGCGCAGGTTTTCCAGCGCGGCGGCCAGTTCTTGCGTGCGCTCCTCGACCCGGCGCTCTAGCTCCTCACTGAAGCCCTTGACCTCGGCGAAGAGACGGGCGTTATCCACCGCCACAGACACCTGATCGCCCAAAGCCGTCAGGGTCGCCACATCGGTGGGCGAGAAGTCGCCCGGCTCTTTGCGATCTCCCACCAACACCCCCACCGAGCGATCCTCGACGGTCAGCGGCACCATAATTGAGGCGCCGATTTCCACCGGGCCAGGTTCGAAGCGCGGATCCTGGGCCACGTCCTCAGAGACCAGCGGCATCCCGGTTTGCATCACCACGCCCACCGCGCCTTCGCCGCGCTTGAAGGTCGTCTCCTGCAACAGTTCCAGCGCGTAGCCCGACGAGGCCATCGGCACCAGGTGTTGGCCGGTCTTGTCCTGGAGGTAGATGGTGGCGTAGTCATATCCCAGGAGGTTCGTCACCGATTGGACGACCGTATTGAGCACCATCGGCAAATCGAGTTTGGTGGTGATGGAGCGGTTCAGTTCGTTGAACAGGCGCAACGTCGTCACCTGGCGGCGCAAATCCTCCACCAACTGACTGTTCTCAATGGCGAGGGCCACCTGCGCCGCGAAAATCTCCAAGACCTCGGCGGTGTTGGGCGTGGGCACCCGCCCATCGCGCGGCACATCCACCGACATAATGCCAAGCACGTCGCCGTGACTACCGTAGAGGGGAATCACGAACGAGTCCAATTTGTGCCACTGCCCCGGCTCGCGCCCCACGTCGTTGCCCTGGGGAACGAACTTGTCCAGCCCGCCGGTCAGGTGATCATACTCCGCCGGGATGTAATAGCAATGCCCCATGCGGAAGCGATCTTGGAAGAGGGAGTTAATCCGGCTCCAGGGCTGACGCACGCGCTTCATCCGCTCTAGTTCGGCCAGGGGGATGCCGGCCCCCGCCACGCGCCGCAGGTGATTGCCTTCCAGCACGCTGATCAGCACGATCTCGAAGCCGGTGCCCTCTTGCACCGCGTAAGCCACATCCAGCAACATCTCTTCTAATGGGCGGTCCGAGCGCATCGTGCGGCTGACTTCCAGCAGCAACGACATCTGCTCGGCGCGTTTGTGCATCAATTCGCCGCGCTTGAGCTGCTCCTGATAGCGTTGCGCGTTGCCCACCGCGATGGAGGTCTGCACGGCCAGCCCCTCGACAAACTCCACCGCCGCCGCCCCGAAAGCGCGGGGTCGCTCGCTCTGAAGCCAAATCGCGGCGGCTATCCGCTCCTCGTAGAAAACCGGCACCACCAACACAGTCTGCGCGTTCAATGAGAGGGCGCCATTTTCCAGAAGCAGGGTATCTTGTGTCTCCCGCAGCCGGACAAACAACGCCTGTTCCGAAGCGTCCTCTACCATCGCGTAAAGCTGGTGCTGCTCCTCCTCATTGAACCCCTTGAACACACGCAAATTCACCACGTCCGCGTCGAAGGTCGCCATAGCCCCGGCCCGCGCCTCGCTGAACTCCATCGCCTCATCTAACACGACGTTGAGGATATAGTCCAGATCGACAGTGGAGGTGATTTCGCGTGTGACGCGGTGCAACGCCTCCAAAGCGTCCAGACGCCGGTGCAACTCCACATCGGTATCGGTGTAGAGCCGGGCGTTTTCAATGGCAATGGCCGCCTGTTCGCCGATAATTTGCAGGATGCTCAATTCGTCATCGGTGAAGGTATGCGGTTCGGTGAACTGCACCGAAAGCAACCCAATGGGCATGTCCCCCCGACGCAGCGGCAGGTCAACAAAGGCTTGGAAGCCCTCATCGCCGGCGAAGGGCGCGACCTCAGCCATCAGGGGATCGTCCTGTACGTTATCCACCACCACGATCTTATTGGCGGCAACGGCGTGGGCGCGCCCGCCCTGAGCGACCGCAACGCCCTGGGAAAGCTGATGATAGCGTTCAGAAATGCCCTGCGCGGCGACCATGTCAAGGGTGTGGCCCTCGGCATCCAGCACGAAGATCACAGTGCGCTGACATTCCAACATGCTGGAGACCGATTGTACGATCTGCTCCAACACCATCTCCAAATCCAGCGAGGCCCCCACCGCAGCAGAAACGGCCACAAGAGAGCGCAAGTGCTCCGTCTGCTGCTCCTTGTGCTCCATCATCGCTTCGAGCAAGTCGACGTGTTCTTGCGCGGCCTGGTACAGGCGCGCGTTTTCGATGGCGATAGCGGCCTGGCTGCCCAACAACTCCGTCAACTCCAGGTCGTGCTGCGTGAAGTGGTGCGGGGCCACCGCGCCGATTTCCAGCGTGCCGACCAGGTTGCCCCGCGCTTGCAGAGGCACTCCCAGAAAAGCGCGCAACCACGTCTTCAGTTCGGTATGCTTGAGGACACTCCCATCCAGAGAGTTCGCGTCGTCAATCAGCATCGGTTGGCGGTGGCGGGCCAACCAGCCGCTCAACCCCTCATCCATCCGATATTCCACCCTGGCGAAATCCGTCTCTAGCGTCATATCATCGGGTACTTTTTGCACCCGACTGACCAACACGTTGCGCTCGGCGTCCAATAACGTGATCTCGCCGGCATCGTAAGGCACGAGATTGGCGAGCGCGTCCAAGACCAGGTACAACGTGGTATCGAGGTCAAGACTCTGGCTGACCTTGCGACTGACCTCTTGCCATGCCTGGTATTTCTGGGTTTGCCGAGCGCGAGTCTGCTCCGCGGTCTGATACCGCATCTGCCCTATCGCGGCGAGCCGGGTCACAGCGACGAGGGCCTGAGCCGTCTCCAGGGCGTCCGGGGCAAAAGCAGTAGGGCGCGCGAAGGCCAACCACCCCCGCCACGCGTGCGCCTCTATAGGCACGAGAATCGCGTGGAGCGGCGGGGATTCTGTGAGACACAGGGCTATACCGGCGCTATCCTGGACGTCGCTTTGCGCGATCCAGGCGCGCCATTGCGCCTCCGCGACAGGCTCACCGATTGTCTGGGCTGTGATCTGGAGTTGTGGAGCATCCCAAATCCAGACCGCGTGCTCCGCAGCCAGGGCTTGCAAACCTGACGCCACGGCCATATCCCAGATGTCCTCAACGTCGGTAGCTGCCAGCAGGCGTTCGCTGAAAACCTGTAGCCCCTCAGTCAATTTCACCCCAACCTCCTCGCCAATCCCGAAACGGGATACGCGAGCTAGTTACCTTGATCCACAGGCTTACGCTTCCGAGCTTGGCGCGTGACGCCGCGCCTCGGCTGCCGCCTCGGTGATTTCGCGGATGTCGGTGAATGGGCCATCCTCTGCGGAAAGCCCACCTATCTGGAGCGTCATCAAGGGCTTCTGAACCTCGTTCCCGTCATCATCTTTCACCGTCAGATGCCCTTGCATCCGGGTCATAAAGTCATAATGCGTGCCCACGTTCTCAGAGAACCGACTGATGATTTCAGTACGGAGGGACTCGACCAGCTCCTTGCGGGTGATGATGATGAAGTCATCGCCGCCGATATGGCCGATAAAATCGTCCACCGTGCCCAGCGTGTCGATCACGTCGTTGAGCAGCATCCCGGTGAAACGCAAGACCTCTTCCCCGGCCACAAAGCCGTAGACCTCGTTGAATGTGTCGAGTTGCTTGATGCCGATGTAGAGAATGCCCCAATCTTCCCGCCGCATAATCTCGCGCAACTGCTGCTCGATGAGTCGCCCGCTGGCCAGGCCCGTGCTCGGGCTGGTCAGGCTGGCGATCTCCGCGCTCTTGATGGTGTTGCGCACGCGCAAGCGCAGCTCCTCCACATCGAAGGGCTTGGTGATGTAATCATCCGCGCCCAACTCCAGCCCGTGGATTTTATCGCTGCGCTCGTCCTTCTGCGTCAGGAAAATGATGGGGATGTGGCTCGTGCGCAAGTTCATGCGCAGTTGCCGACATACCTCATAGCCATCGATATCAGGCAACATGATGTCCAACACAATCACGTTGGGCATCTTCTGCCGCGTCATCTCCAGTGCAACTCCGCCGCGCGGGGCAACGTACACTTCGTACCCCTGCGACTTGAAGTAAAGTTGCAGCATATTAGAGATGTCGAAATCGTCTTCTACTACAAGGATACGACCATCACTCATGCCTTTACCTCCTGCCAGCGGTCATGCGACCTCACGTCGCTGATGTGGCCCTAGCCTTTACCTGCTGAATAAGGGATTCGTCCAATTTCCGCTCAAAACTGCGCAAAGCCGCGAGACTAAACCCGTGCTTTGCCGTCAACGCTGCCATTTCTTGAACCTGAGCTACCGATAATTCCCGGCCTATCGAATAATCTTCGTACCGGCCCTCTAACGCTAAGGCTATTGTCTCTGCAAAACAGCCATACGTCAAGTCCGGCGGCAGGCCATAATCAAACCCAAAATCGATGGTGCCCGGCACGCGCACCAGGCCCCCATCGATCACCAACACGTCATCACGCGCCCGGCTCACGGCCCAGGACACGTCTCGCGGGCGCGAAACGTCACACACCACCGCGCCCCGGCGCAACATATCCGGTTGCACCAAGTTGCCCCCGGAGCTTGTTACCGTCATCACGACCTCAGCTTGCCGAATGTCCGCCACCTGTGTGGAGAGGGTGACGTTGTGATGCCCCGCTGCCGCGAGTTTAGCGACTAACCCTTCGAGCCGCGCGGGTTGCCGCCCAACCAGCAACAATTGTGCGACCGAGGGGGCGAACAGTTGCGCGACCACGCCCCCAATCGCGCCGGAAGCCCCGACAATAGCCAGCGTCGTGGCACCTATGTCCAGGCCCATCTGCCGCGCGGCCTCGCGGGTCGCGTCCACAGCCACGGAGGCCGTGTAACTATCGCCCGACGTGACCGCGATGTCCAGCTCGCGGGCGATGGTGACGCCGCCATCCCCAATGACCGAGGTGTACGCGCCCAGGCCCAGGATTTGCGCGCCCAGGCTTTGGGCCAACTCGCCGGCCGCGATGATTTTGCGATAGACCTCTTTGGGCGGCAGGCTCAACATCCGCCGCGAGGTGTACGGGACGGCCAAAATCCAGCCCTCGGCTTCAGCACCGGTAGCCGCCGATCGCGCGCCGGTCACGCGCGAGAGCTTCAGCGGCGGCCAAAACCGCGAGAAGAAGTGGATGGCCGCTTCCGGCAGAACTTTGCCCAACACAGGATACTTGCGCGCTACATCTCGCTTGGGATCGATGGGGTGGATGATAAACGCAAACGAATTCATCAAACCCCAAACTCGTCATCACGAGGATAGAGCCGCGGATGCAGTTTTTCGCCATCTTTGAGCTTGAGATGGTCGCTATCTTCGTAGTAGATATTCTTGGAGATGACCCGGCGCTCCGGCGACGCGAAGAGAATAACGTCCGACTCGATCATGCGCGCCGGGAAGATAATCATCCCGGAGCCGATGCGCACGTTATGCCCTACCGCGCCGCCCAGGGCCGTCATGCCGGTCTCCTCCAGCTTCGCGCCAAAGTGCGTGCGGATGGGCCGATCCACCAGCATGAAGTCGGTGAAGGTGTTCGCCGCCCCGATGAAGGAACTGCGCCCGACGACACACATCTGCAAGCAGGTGTTTTGGGCGACCATGCAATCTTCCATCAGGATAGTGCGGTAAAGCGCGGCGCGGAACGGCAAGAAGGTGCCATCGCCCACCACGCTCAACATCAATTGACAGCCCTGGTCAATCGTGACATTGTCGCCGATGATGCAGTTGCCAAGCACAACGCCCGCCCCAACGTGGACGTTATCGCCGATAATGGCGGGGCCTTGAATGACGGCTGTGGGGTCAATGCTGCAATTTTTCCCAACAGTGACAAGCTGCGACGAGGTCAATACCTGCTTGCGTTCCAGCATCCCACGCCAGAGGAGCTTCAAAGCGAGGCCCACATCGTAATCCAGGCGCTTTTCAAAGCGCGCGCCAATGGCGAAGATGCCAAAATCGATGTTGGCGTGGATGATGTGCATCCAGTGCTCGATGGAGAGGAAGGGCTTGGTGGGGAGGTTGTAGGTGAGATCGCCATGAATGTTGGACATGTGCGTGGGAACGTGGTAGAAGCCTATCTCCCGCGCCTCGGTGTCCATCATCAAGGGGCGCACAACCGGCTCGATGCCGTATGGATAATACCACAAATCGGCCACATAATAGTTGCCCTGCCGCCGGATGCCCCGTTGCAGATACACGGCCTGCCCAGTAATGGCGGGGTCGTCCAATCCAAAAGCCACCTGGCACGCTTTGCCGGACTCTTTGGCCCGCCTGATAAACTCATCGATAAAATGCTGGTCAAAATACAGGTTGTCCCGATACACGAGCGTTTCCACCCGTTCGTTTTCGAGTTCAGCAAGCGAATTGACCTCACGCTCTTCTGTCGTGTACTGGGCGAAGATATCGCGGTGATGCAACCACAGAGGATTGCACAGCACGCTCAACTCGCGTGCTGGCTCGTTAAAAGGCGGTATTTTTCGCTTATCCTGCAAAATGATTTTGCGCACGATGTCTCGCTTTATGACTCTACTGAAAGCACCCTAAAAAATCCGACTTTTTAGAAACTTGATACTAGATGTAGGAGGTCGCGTGTGGAAAAATCGGAGTTTTGGACTTTTTCAGGGAGCTCACTTTATAAATTCACTGTGAACTAGTTGGGGTTTTCTGAATGTAAAAGGTGCAATTCGGATCGCCGCGCGCGATGCACGCGGTCTCCTCGATAGCAAACCGCTGTCCCCGGCTAATCCAGTACAGGGTTTCCTCTAGCAAACCGGCCATCAACGCGCACACAGGGCCATCTGCGTGACGCTGCCAGCACATCCCACATTGTTCAGAAACAAAGACATACGCGCTTTCGCCCTCGCCCACAGCGATGTGCTGATCCGAATACCGATTAAAGATCTCGCGCAATACTTCTAACCCAATCCGCACCCGCATCCCCACCGGCAAGATGCGCAAGAAAAAATCCGCAAAGCCTATCAAGCCACCAAACCCTTCGATACCATACTTGAAGCAGGCTTGACCGGCCTGATGCGCTACTTTGCGCCCCCCGCGCTGCCCGTAAATGCTTTCGAGCGCTTCAAATAAGTCTACTACTTCCTCAAAAGTCAGGCCAGGTTCAAAGTTAGCCGGGGGGAACTCCTCCACTAACCGGGGCAGCCGGGCCGTGTTCAGAACCGCCAGCATGTTGTTATCCCCAAGAACATCGTTGAGGGCCAATAAGAAAATGCGGGAGATTTTATTGGGAAACGTGCAGTTTCGGCTCTCGGCCTGAACTGGGACGGCGACACTCACAGCTCTTCTAGAAACTCTAAGATGCGTTGATGGAAAAGTTCTGTTTGATCTAGCATCGGGAAATGTCCGGAGTCATCAAAATAATGCACCACATGATTTTTGATGCCCTTCCGAATCACTTCGCCTTGCTTGGGATTGACGATGTTATCCTTGCGGCCGTAGATGCCCATCGCCGGGACGCGGCACTCGTGCAGCCGAGGCCGCAAGTCGGTGTGCCGCAGGTCGCGGATGCTGGCGGAAAACGATTCTACCGTAGTGCGGGATAGGTCTTTCTTCAGCATATCGTACAAAGTACGCCAGTCCCGCGCATAGGTGAAGGAGAGCGCCTTCATAATGTAGGGCAGCAGCCCCGGTATGGTGTACAGGAGCTTGGCAACCTGCCGGTTGCCGGAGAGTTTGAGCAAGAGGCTCAACCCTGATCCCACGATGGGGGAACCGATGACGGCGACTTTGGACACCCGTTGTGGGTGGGCCAGGGTGAGGCTGAGGGAAACGGAGCCGCCCATCGAGTGACCCATCACCCGCGCGCGATCCAGCCCCATCCGATCCATAAACTGCTCCACCATCTGCACGTACTCCTCGACGGTGAAGGAGCCTTGCTTGGCAGAATCTCCAAATCCCCAGAAATCCAGCGCGTAAGTTTTGTACTTGTGATTCGCCAGATATTCCATAGTCGAGAACCAATAATTCCACGAACCAAGCCAGCAGTGCAGCAGCACAACTGGCTTGCCTCGCCCGAAGGTCTCGTAATGCACAATCCCGCGATCTGTAACAATGGAGCTCATTTCGCTTTACTCCGTCCTCTTTTCATCTAATCATATCACAAGCAGCGCAATTCTGATGAAAAGAGGCCGTTGCAATTGGGTTAAAAAATGGTTACTCGTCTTCCATCAACTCCAAAATGGAGTAAAGCAACTCCAGGAGTACCTGCTTGACACTCTCGCGGTCGGTGGCGACGCAGGGCACCACCTTCACACTGGACTCCACCCGCAGCACGATGCGCAAATCCTCGGCCGGCCAGGCATCCTCCAAGTCCTGCTTGTTGGCCGCCACGATATAGGGCACCGGCGAATAACTGCGGAACGTGTCCAGAATGCGGCGGGCCTCGCGGAAGGTCTCCGGGCGCGTGCTATCCACCAGCACGATAAAGCCGAGCATCCCTTCGGAGAGGATTTCCCACATAAAGTTGAAACGTTTTTGACCCGGTGTGCCGAAAAGATACAGGATTAGTTCCTCATCAATGGTGATACGGCCAAAATCCATCGCCACCGTGGTCTGATGCTTGATGCGTTCCGCATCGCTCGAGATCTTGCGGTCCGTCGAAACGACGTCGATCTCGCTGATCGACTGAATAAATTCCGTCTTACCAGAAGCAAAGGGGCCTGTAACAACTATTTTGAGCGTCTGCATAGACTTATAACTCCCGAATCCGATGGATTAATTTCTGAACGATACCGCGCTTAACCGCCGGCCGCCGCATCTCATCAGATACCGGAGCGGCTTGTCCCGCACCGGCCCTGGCAGTTCCCGAGGCAGCAGCAGTGGGACGCGGCGGGCGAATAACTTCTACCACACCCGCTTGGATCAAACTGTAAACTATTTTGCGGATTTGAAGCTCCCCCATATTATTGAATTGCGCGATTTGCCGGATGGAGTTGCGGGGATTGATGAAGGAAATCACGCGCCACTCCTCCACGCTCAAGTTGATATCGCGCAGCGGCGTCGTTGGCCGCTCCGCGAATTTGAGCGAGATGTCCAGGTCAGGCAACTCGTCCTGGAGGCGCTCCCACTCCTTGAGACGGCGACTGCCTTCCATGATGACGCTTTCCAGAGCAATGGAAGCGTTCACCGTGCCGCTAGGGGGTAACTTGGAGGGTTCAAAGCGGAAGGAACCATCGTTCCAGGAAAAAACCTGATACACCAGGCCCAAAATGTGCTCTCGCACACTCTTGGCTACATCCTTCGGCTGTAGCCGCTTCCCGGTCATCAGGGTTTGCGCGATCTCGCGGTCTGTCTTACTCGCCATTTTCGCGCGGATCACCTGTACCTGCTCCGGGTTGAAAATCCCCGCCTGTTGCAGGATAGCGGGCAAACTGCTATCCACGCCGGCCATCGTGGCGTAGATGAGTTTGCCCTCGCGGAAACTCAATTCGGCGGAGTCGCCGCCGGTTTCCAGATACAGGGTGCCCGTTTTGCGGGCTAAATTAATCAGGTTAAGTAATTGGGTGATACCAAAATCTTCCAGCCTACCTTTTAACGCCATATCCGACCGTCCTTACTTGGTAGCTAAAGGGGCTTGTGTAATGCCTTTCTCCGCGCGGCAAAGAAAGGTGCCCGGTACTCCTCGAAACTTCCCTACCGCAACAAATTGGTTACTATTGTGACACGACTTACCCATTATAAACGTCTTCTCATATTGAGCAAATGCAAGCCATAGTTCTCTCTGCGGTGTCTGGGGAAAAGACCGCCTCGCCACGTTGCGCGCCAAACGGCACCGATTTTAACCGCTGCGTTCGCCCCCCACCCCCTCTACGACGCGGCCTTATCGAGCACTTGCGCTTTGAGACCTCGCGAGTGTTCCATGATTTCCAGAGCGCCCTGATGCGCCGCATCCCCGTGGGTGCCCAACATCTGCGCCAACTCATGCAGCCGCCGATCACCTTCCAGCCGCCATACATGGGTCACAGTGCGCTGTTCTACAATGTCTTTCGCCACATGAAAATGGACATCGCCAAAACCGGCCAACTGGGGCAAGTGCGTGATACACAATACTTGATGCTGCGTATCATCGGCATCGGCATTGGCCGCACCGTCACCGACAGTGAGTTGCCAGAGCTTGGCCCCCACCACCGCGCCAATGCGCCCCCCAATCCCCTGATCGATCTCGTCGAAGATGAGCGTGGGCGTCTGGTCAGCGCGAGAGAGCACAGCCTTGAGCGCCAGCATCAACCGGGCCGTCTCCCCGCCCGACGCCACCCGCGTCATCGGCTTGAGACGCTCGCCGACATTGGGGGCAACCAAGAATTCCACGCGCTCCATCCCCGTCACGTCAAAGGCGACGCGGGCGACAGTTTCAGCGGTGGACTCCGTCGTCGTGCTGGTCACAACGCTGCCTGTGGGCAGCGACGGTGACATCGGCAAGCCGTTCGGCGCTGTGTGCCACCGGAAATCCACGCCGAGGCGCGTGCCTTGCATCCGCAAATCTTCCAACTCCACCTCGACGCGGGCGACAAACTCGGCGGCGGCGGCCTGCCGCCGCTGGGAGAGTTCCCGACACAGGTCAGCGCACTGCCGGAGCAGCGTCCGCTCCTCAGCTTCCAAAGCCTCGATGCGCTCGTCGCTACCTTCCAGCGTCCGCAATTCCTCGGCGGCGTCGCGCGCGTAGGCCAGGATATTGGCGACATCCTTCCCATACTTGCGCTCTAGCTGATGCAGTTGGGCCAACCGCCGCTCCACCTTAGCCAACCGCTGCGGATTGAATTCCACCTCAATCAGGTAATCCTGGAGCACGCGGGCCACGTCGTCGATTTGATAACCGACGCTCTCCAGCACCTCCGCCTGAGCGTTCAGCGTGGCGTCGATGCGGATCAACGTCAACATATCCCGCTGCACCTGTCCCAGAAGCTCCAGAACCGACGGCACTTCGCCTTCACCCTCCTGAAGCAAGGTGAAGATCCCCGAAGCCAGGGCCGCGATGCGCTCCGCGTTGGTCATCCGCACCAGATCGGCTTCCAAATGCTCTTTTTCATCTTCCGAAAGCTGCGCTTCCTGAATCTCATGTACCTGAAAACGCAACATATCGATGCGCTGCATACGCTGGCGTTCGTCGCGCCGCAGGGCGTGCAACTCTTCACGCACCGCGTTAAGCTGTCGCACCGTGTGCGCCACCTGGGCGCGCGCGCCTTCCAGGCCCGCGAAGCGGTCGAGCAAATTCACATGCTCCCGCACCCGCAATAGGCTCAAGTGCTCGCTCTGCCCGTGAATATCGATCAGGCCCTCGGAGACCTCGCGCATCAGGGTGAGGGAGACCACGCGCCCGTTGACACGGGCTACGGAGCGGCCACTATCGCGTAATTCGCGGCTGAGCCAGAGAACGTGGGGGTCATCACTTTCCAACTCCTCGCGTTCCAGTACCCCCTGTACCGCGCGGTGTTGCGCTGGCGACAGCACAAACAGCCCCTCGACGCGGGCGTGCGTCGCGCCCGTGCGGATCATCGAGATGTCAGCGCGCCCGCCCAGCAAGAGCGCCACCGCGTCAATGACGATGGATTTCCCCGCGCCGGTTTCCCCGGTCAGAATGTTAAATCCCGGTTCAAGGGTCAGGCGCAGTTCATCGATGATGGCAAAATCTTTAATATGCAGTTCTCGTAACATAGGACAACATCTTTATAACGCTAGAGCTTTCAAACTAGAGAATATATCATCTTGTAAAGAAAGCAAGCGCCATCCCCAGAACTACCTACCGCTCCCCAGATGCTTCCGGGATAGGTAACGGATCAATCTTGAGCACACCTCAGCCCCCGTCCCTGGGTGCGGCTAACCAGGTTATCGTAGGTCGGATTGGCAATCCGACCTACGGCCCCCGTCCCCGAGATGGGGAGTCCGAGCTTTGGCTCACAAAACTGGGTCTTCGGACATTCGTGGGGTAGACGACGGCCAAAGTCGAGAACCTTTCAAACATACCCCACATATGCGCGGAGAACGTTGGCGGCTACTAGATGTGG
>SLSP01000196.1 GCA_007130345.1 Thermoflexales bacterium | reverse complement strand
GTCATCCTGATTGACGAAATCGAAGCGCACTTGCATCCACAATGGCAGCGGGCGATATTTCCGGCCCTGCTCGCTATTCAAGAGGACTTGGAAACCGCGCTGGACATTCAATGGCTGGTCACAACCCACGCGCCGCTGGTGTTAGCCTCGGTCGAACCGCATTTTGATCCCCGACGGGATCGGCTGTTCCTGTTTGAATTGGACAGGCAGCAATCCGTGCAATTTTCCGCGGCTCCCTGGAGCAAGCAGGGCGATATTGTCAACTGGCTCACCTCGGAGACTTTTGGACTTCAGCAGGCCCGCTCAAAAGAGGCCGAAATGGCTATCGAGGCCGCTGAGTCTTGGATGCGCCAAGCCGCTATGAGCAGTTACCCGGACAGCTTGCGCACCGAGGAAGACATCCACGCCGCGTTGCGTGCCGTCTTGCCGGATCATGATCCTTTCTGGCCGCGCTGGTTGGTGACTATGGAGCGTATTCCCGGCCTTTCCAGGAGAGAGTCTGTGTGAAACACTTCAATCCGCAACCAGAACCGAGAGATTTCGACCGCCGCGCCCGGCAACCGGGGCGGGCCTGGCTCAGAGACCATCTGGATCAGGCCGGTAATTTGCCTCAAGGGACGCGCCCGCGCGATTATTGGAGCGACTTCAGAGGCGCGCTGGCCGAGGGCTTTGACAACTTATGCGCGTACACGGTTATGCTGACGACCGAAGGAACCGTGGATCATTATTTGAGCTGTAACCATCATCCCGATCTGGCTTACGAATGGAGCAATTACCGCTTTGTGATGGGTTGGATCAACAGCAGCAAGGGCGACCTGGATGCGGCAGTGCTGGATCCCTTTGAAGTGCAAGAGGATTGGTTTGAAATCATTTTGCCTTCCTTGCAATTATGCCTGACCGATAAAGTGCCGCCGGCCCAGCGAGACCGGGCGCAGTTTACATTGACTCGCCTACATCTCGATCACGATGAGCGCATTATTCGCGTGCGACAGCAGTGGTATCAGCTTTATCTGGATGGCTACCTCCCCCTCGCGGGCCTTCAGAAAGTCGCGCCGTTGATTGCGCGTGCCGTGATGCGCGATATCGCAGAAAGAAGTGAACCATAGGAGCTAAAGAGCACGTATGACGAAAACGGGAATGTTTTTCGAGGATTTGGAGCCGGGGTATTGCGCGGAGACGCCCGCGCGCGTGATTACCGCCGCCGACATCGATCAGTTCGCGGTGATGACGGGTGATAATCACCCGCTCCATCTCGATGAGACGTATGCGGCGTGTACCGCGTTTGGTGGGCGGATTGCTCAGGGCGCGCTGATTCTATCCATTGCCACGGGGCTGGCCTACAGTTCCGGCTACTTGCGCGGCACGATTGAGGCGTTCGTAGACCTGAATTGGAAATACCGCGCGCCTATCCGTATCAACGACGCCGTCCACGCGCGGATGGAGGTGGTCAACAAGCGCCGCCTGCCCGAACAGGAGAGCGGCCTGGTGATTATCAAGGTCACGGTGTTCAACCAACATAACGAAACGGTGCAAGATGGCCGCTGGACGCTGCTGATTCGCAGCCGCAATGGACAATCGCTGCAACTTAACGCGACGATGTAAGATCGTCAGGGAGTGATTATGACACCTGAAGATAAGGATTCCCAACGCCCGCCGCAACCCGCGGCAGACTCCGAATCGCGCGCCAACTCGTCAGCGGAAGCTGCGCCGCCCACGCGCCGCCTGGACGGGGCCCCGCCGCTGCGCCCCGCCACCCTCCGCCCTACCGATGGCGCGCAACGCCGCCCGGCCCCCTCCCAACCGACCCGGCGACTGCCGACAGTTTCTCCGTCACAGCAACCGTCGGTGCCGGAATCTCCGCCGCCCGCCGAACCGACCCGGCGATTGCCGGCGGCACCTCCGCAACAGCGGCCTCCCGTGCCGGAATCTCCGCCGCCGGCCGATCCGACGCGCCGCATCCCCACGCATCCGCCCGCGTCACATTCGGACACGCGGGCCATTCGCACCGTCGATCCTTATGGCCCGCCGCCCATTCGCCCGTACAGTTCTGTGGGCGATCCGGCCAATCCCGCGCCGTTATCTGCCGAACCGACCCGCCAGGTTGTCACGCATCCTGGATATGATTATGGGCCGACGATGCAGATGTCCCCTCCTCCTTCTCCGCCGCCGCCCCCGCCACCGGCCGCGCCCGCATCCCCGCCGGCCGGCGACGCCGAGGGTGAGACCTCGCAACGCATCGGCAAATGGGCGAGTTGGCTGCTCTCCATCACCCTGGTTGGCGTGAGCGTCTTCTTCCTGGCGATAGTCGGGGCCGTCGTGGGATATGTCGTCATCGCGGCGCAACTGCCGCCCCCCGAAGAGCTGCGCGCCCGCGAGCCGACCTTCGCCAGCAGTCAGATCTTCGACCGCGACGGGCGACTGCTGCACGAGATCATCGACCCCACCGCCGGACGCCGGACTTACGTTCCTCTCGGCCGCATCGCGCCAGAGCTGCTGTGGGCTACCGTCGCCACGGAGGATCGCAACTTCTATGCTCACGTGGGCTTCGACCCCTTCGCCATCGCCCGCGCCGTCTATTACGCTATCCAGGAGCGGGAGATCGTCTCCGGGGCCAGCACGGTCACGCAGCAGGTGGCCCGCAACATCCTCCTGGAGAATACCGATCCTACGGTCAGCCGCAAAGTCCAGGAGATCATTCTGGCGGCGGAATTGGAGCGCCGCTATAGCAAAGACGAGATTATGGAAGTGTATCTCAACAACAACAACTACGGCAATCTGGCCTACGGCATCGACGCGGCAGCCCGCACCTACTTTGGCATAACCGCCGCCGACCTCAACCTGGCGCAGGCGTCGTTCCTGGCCGGGATTCCCCAATCGCCCGCCACCTACAACCCCTTCGGCGGCGGACGCGATCTCGCGCTGCGCCGCCACAAGGTTGTGCTCCGGCTGATGGTGGAAGATGGCTACATCACGCAGGAGCAGGCCGATGCCGCCGCCGCCGAGATGGAAACCCACGACTTCATCCCCACCTACACCGACCGCATCCCCGCGCCGCACTTCGTGGTTTACGTGCAGCAGTGGGTGGAGAAGGAATTGGGCCGCGAGGCGCTCTATACCGGCAACGGGCTGCGCATCTATACCACGCTGGATCGGCGGATGCAGCAGATCGCCGAAGAGGAGGTCGCGCGGGGCGTGGCCGCGTTGGCCGGCCGCCACGCCACCAACGGCGCGCTGACCGCCATCGAGCCGTCCAGCGGCCACATCCTGGCGATGGTGGGCAGCGTTGACTTCTACAATGTCGAGATCGGCGGGCAGGTGAACGTCACGCAACGCTGTCGCCAGCCGGGTTCGGCCATCAAACCGCTCACCTTCCTCACCGCGTTTGAGCAGAACTGGACGCCCGCCACCATCGTGTGGGATACGCCGGTCACGTATACCGACACGGCCGGCAACGTCTACGAGCCGCGCAACTTCGACCGTAGATTCCGTGGCCCGATGTCCGTGCGCGACTCCCTGGCGAATTCGCTTAACATCCCTGCCGTCAAGGCCCTGGAGTACGTCGGCGTCGATGGGCTGCTGGAGATGGCCGACCGGCTCGGCGCGACGTCCATCGTCTCGCCTCAGCTTGAATGTCCCGACTATCCCCACGAGCATCGGCCCCAGTACGGGTTGGCCCTCACCCTGGGCGGCGGCGAGATGAAGCCGCTGGAATTGACCAGCGCGTATGCCACCTTCGCCAACGGCGGACTGTACATGGCCCCGACGCCCATCCTTTGGATTGAGGACTCGAATGGGAACGTGCTGCCCGGCACGGATAACCGCGCGCGCCGGGGCGAGCAGGTGGTCAACATCGAGTTGGCCTATCTGCTCACGCACATTCTCGCCGATACCCGCGCGCGGTGCGAGGTCTTCGCCTGTCCGAGCGTGATGGAATTGCCGGGCCGGCCGGCCGCGGCCAAGACCGGCAGCACCAACGACACTCGCGACGCCTGGACGGTGGGCTACACCCCCGACATTGCTGTGGGCGTCTGGGTGGGGAATAACGACAACACGCCGATGCAGGGCGTGCTCGGCTCATCGGGGGCCGGGCCGATTTGGAACGCCTTTATGCGCCGGGCGCACGAGGGCCTGCCGGTACAGAACTTCCCGCGCCCGGCGGGGATCGTGGAGCGGCCAGTGTGCGCCTTCTCTGGCGCAGAACCGGCGACGTACTGCCCGGAGACCCGCGCGGAGATTTTCTCGCTGGACGTTCTGCCGCCGTCATCCGAGCGCGATTGGTTCCAGGAGATCGAAATCGACGCGGCCAGCGGGCTGCGCGCCAACGAAGATTGCCGACTGCACATTGAGATCAAGCGGATGTTGGTTTTGGACAACGTGCGCGATCCCGGTGGGCGCAAGTGGCTGCGCGAGTGGGCCGAGGAGCACCAGTGGGACATCGCGCCGCCGACGTACTGCACCGGCGAGGAAGGCGCGCCCACGCTCATCATCTCGCGCCCGCAAACCGGCGACGAGGTCTTCGGCCTGGTCGAGATTTTGGGGACGGTGGAGATGCCCGACTTCGAGGAGTACATCCTCGAGTTCGGCGTCAGCGCCAATCCCGAGGGGTGGGGGCGCATCAGCGGGCCGCACCACATCCCCGTGACCGATGGCCGGATAGGCGTCTGGGAGATTCCGGCGGATATGCCGCCGGGAACGTATACCATCCGCCTGCTCGGCACCAACCAGCGCGGCGCGCGCTTCGAGGCCCGCGTCATCGTGACCGTGCCGGAGCCGACGCCCACGCCCACGCCGGAGGATACCGACACGCCCACGCCGACTCTCAGTCCCACGCCCACCTTAACGCCGACGCCCACGCCCATCCCGTTGGACACCGAGACGCCCACGCCAACACCCACGCCGCTCCCGCCCGGCGATACCCTCACGCCGACCCCGACACCCACGCCGGCCCCCCTGTATCCGACGGAGACGCCCACGCCCACATCGACTTCGCCGCCCGCGCCGCCCCCCGAAGAGCCGCCCCCTCCCACG
>SLSP01000030.1 GCA_007130345.1 Thermoflexales bacterium | reverse complement strand
GCCGCCGAATGAATTCGACGGCTGCTATCCAAAACCCGTTAAAACGGGTTAAAAAGCTGTTCAAAAGGGCACCCCCAGGGCGGTTTAACGCCCTTCGGATGGCAGCCGATGGTTTCAACGATCTGAAAGCACCCTAAAAAATCCGATTTTTTAGAACCTTGTTACGAGATGTAGATTTTCCGCGTGCGAATTTCATATAGTCAGTAGGTCGCGTGTGGAAAAATCGGATTTTTGGACTTTTGTGTAAATCCGTGTCCTTACTTGAAATCAACCGAAGCACGGGGAAATTGGCAAGGGAACGCGGCTAAGGTATAATGGCCTCGTCTGGGACGCGGACTGCGTGCCCAATCCCAACCGCATACAGTGCAAGCCGAGGAGATAACCGCATGGCAGGTCGATTCATCGTTCTTGAGGGGGTGGACAGCGAGGTGCTGGCCGATCAGGCCGGCGATTTGGGCAACTGGCTGCGCGGCGAGGGGCTGGTGGCCGACGTGACCCGCGAGCCAACCGATGGCCCCTTCGGGGCGCAACTCCGCCTGGTGTTGAGCGGGCGCCTCAAGGTGGATGAGTTTACGAAGGCCGCGCTCTTTATGACCGACCGCATGGATCACTTGCACCGCGCCGGCGGCGTGCTCGAAGACCTGGCTCGCGGCGTCTACGTGCTCGGCATCCGCTATCTGCTCTCCACTTACGCCTACCAGTGCCGCGAGGTGCAGGCCGCCGCCGAGCGCCGCTTCGGGGCAGACGCGCCGCTGGACGCGCTCCAATGGCTGCGCGACATCAACCAGCTCTGCCCCTGGCCCGACCGCGTGATCTTCATCGACAGCACCGTGGAAAGCTGCCTCCAGCGTATCCGCGAGCGCGAGGGCGCGGAGGTGGCTGCCGACCCCGCGTTACAGAGCCAGTACGAGCGAGATCGCGCGGCTTATCACGCCGCCATCGCGCGTTGCCGGGCGTGGGGGCACGAGGTGCTGGTCATCGACGGCAATCAGCCGGGGGCCAGCATCCACCGGCTGTGCCGCGAGGCCATCATCGCGCTAGGGCTGGAGCATTAGCGCGTGCAGCCGAATCCCGGCCCCGGCAAGCTGATCGTGATGGAAGGGCTGGACGGTTCGGGAACGTCCACCCAAGCCCCCCGACTGGCCCAATGGCTGCGTCACCGGGGCCTCCGCGTCTACGTAACCCGCGAGCCGACCCCCGGCGCGGCGGGCGTCTTCATCCGCCCCTTCCTCGCCAGACGCTTCGCCCTGGACGGCAAGACCCTGGCCGCGCTCTTTTCTGCCGACCGCCTGGATCACCTCTACGCGCCGGGCGGCGTGGCGGATCGTCTGCGCGCCGGCGAGTGGGTCCTTATGGATCGCTATTACCTGTCCTCGTTCGCGTATCAGGCCCTCAGCCTCGATGCCGCCGAGTTGCAGTGGATCGACCACCTCCACGCGCCCTGCCTGATCCCCGATGTGACCTTCTTTCTGGACGCGCCGGTGCGCGTGTGCCTGGATCGCATCGCCGCCGGGCGCGCGTCCCACTTCGAGATTTTCGAGCGGGAAGACATCCTGAAGCGCGTGCGCCGCAACTACCTTGACGTCATTGTGTGGCTCAGGCAGCAGCGGCAGCAGATTCAGGTGGTGGATGGCAGCCGCCCCATCGCGGACGTGGGCGCGGACGTGCGGAAGCGCACCCGGCTGCTCTTCGACAGCAACGCCCTCCCCCCGGTGGAACAGGCCGCGCTCTGGGAGCGTTAGCCCGCGCTAGGGGGGATTTTGGCGGTGGCGGAGGCGCAACTCGGCCTGGCGCTGCTGACCGTCACCCGGATTTATGGCGGGCATCAACTGACCCTGGCGGGCAAGCAGGGCATCTACCACTTGCAGACCACCATCTCGGCGGCGGGCACGCTGTCCATCCGCGATGCCTCCCGGATCGACCACGTCCAGGCGCGACTCAAGCGCATCTGCTCCGCTTCTGGCGTGATGCACCTCGGCGCTCAACCGCGATTGCCGGGATTCTGAACCGCCTCCCCGGACTCTGCCGCGATGGCCTGGAACGCCTCGCGCGTGGCCCGCGCGCCGGGAATCTGCGTCGTGTTCTCGAAGACCTCTAACCGCTGGATCACCATCCGCGCTATGGCGGGATTGGTCGCGTACATCTCCTGTGCCAGCGTCAGCCACTCCTGGCGCACGTTGAGGTTGTGGTGCATGTAGAGCGCGATAGCGATGCGCGCGGGATGGGTGCGTCCCGGCGGATGCTCCAGCATTTCCTGGTGGCGGTTAGCCGCGATGGTGAAGTAGAAGGAGACCAGCGGTTCCACTAGGCGTTGCACCTTATCCCACACCGGCTCCGTCTCTTTTGCCAGCACGAAGAAGGCCAGATAGTACATCTCCGCGCGGGTGTAATCGAAGCGGAAGAAGTAGGCCCCCGCGCTGGCCGCGCAGTAGCTCGCCAGATACCACGCCAAATCCGAGCGGCTGGCCCCCGGCTCATTGGCCGCTAGCAACTCGCACATCATGCGCGCCGCGCGGAGAAAGTAGAGCCGCGCCTGCTCGAAATCGGTGGTGCGGATGCGCAGCCCCTTGTCGTTCAACTCCGTGGCCCGCGCCAGTGACGGCGCGTCCTCCAGCGTGATGGCGTCCAGATCGCGCAACACCTCTTGCAGAAGCGGGGCCTGGAAGTCCGCGCGCCAATCGCTGGCGGCGCAGTCGGTCACGGGGCGGCCGGCGGATTTCCCGGCATAGGTGCGTTGGGCGATGTCTGCCAACCGCTCGACGCGGGCTTCCTGATCGAGCGTGCCGAAGATGAGCAGCGCCAGCAGGTCGGGTTGGATGGTGATGTTCTTCTCGATGAGCGCCATCAGATAGGCGCACTCGCAGTGATCGACGAAGTCCTGGGCCGTCAGGCCCGGCTGCAACGTCAGGTGATCCAGTTGCCACGATTGGGGCGGATCGCGGAAGACGTCCGGGTACTTCATAAGCCGCACCACGTCCTGCACCTCTTCGCGGGAGCGGAGCACGTTGTCCGCGTCGTATTGCGCCTTGAGTTGCAGCACCGCGCGCCCTAGCGTGTAAGTTGCGGGCGCGTCACGGAGGAGGTGGTAGAGGTCTTGCAGGATGCCCGTGCGCGTGTGCGGGTCCATCAGCCGCAGGCCCGCCGCGCTGAAGGTGACGCGATAGGTCAGCATCTCGTCCTGGTAGGGGGCCAACTCTGCCGAGGGCTTGAGGGCGACCCAGAGCACCTTGTCCTCCATCTTCAGATCGACGAGATCGGACTGCGCTTCCAGAAAATTGCGGAATTGCCGGTAGCCCAGTTCCGCCTCATTGAAAGCCGCGTCCATCTTGAGCATCATCACCTTAAGCTGGCTGGCGTTGACGACATCGGTTTCGACCTGGGGCAGCAGGGTGCGCATCGCGCCCAGGAGCAGCAGCCGCGCCCGTTCCAGCCGATGGGCCGCCGTGCGCGTGTCCGGTTCGATGAGGGTGTCGTAGAGCACGAAGTGGTCACACGCCTTGACCAGCACCTCGCTGGTGGACTGGCGCAAGCCCATCCCCACCACGATTTTCCCGTAGGCGCGGAGCTTGCGGGCCACCGCGCTGAAGTCGCTATCCCCCGTGACCAGCACAAACGTGGCGATTTCGGGGTGCGCGAAGGCGGCTTCCAGCGCGTCCACCACCATCTGGATATCGGCGGCGTTCTTGCGGTGGCGCGCGCTGTAGCGGAAAAGCTGCGTCAGCTCCACCGAGTGCTCGATGAGGTCTTGCTGATAGCTCTCGAAGCCGGTCCAATCGCAGTAGGCGCGGCGGATGGTGCAGCGTCCCCACTGTTCTGCCGCCGTCATAATCGCGCCGAGATCGAAGCGTCCGTAGACTTCCTCCGCCGTGATGGCGACGTTCTCAAAATCAAAGAAAACTGCAACTTGGGATGATTCCATACACCCTCCAATGGGGAATAATTGCAGTAGCACAAAACTAACCCTGTGACAAGAAGAGTTCCCCGGTTGATCTCAAGCAAGGACACGGATTTACACGGAAAAACACGGATTTTTTTGGTTTTATCCGTGAAATCTGTGTTCATCTGTGTCCCAAACAGGGTGATTTTTGCGGTATTGCGAATAATTATATTGCGTATTGCGTATTGCGTATCAAAAACACGGCAACGGGTCAGGTTTATGAGTAGGCTCCAAAGCCCTCGTCGCCGGGGGCGGGGCTGGTTATGTTTTGTAACAGGGTAAGTATAAGGCAAGATGGAAGGAAGGGCAAGGGGCAAGGCGGGGCAACGTAAAGGCCGGAAGCTGAGGAGCTTCCGGCCTGGGGGTTGAGGAGGGGGCGGGTAATGATCAGCATAACCCGCCGCGCGGCGGGTGCGGCGCAGAACCTTCAATCGCAGACCTGTTTGTGCGCGTTTCCCCTTCGCCAGCAGGCCGCGAAGCGGCGTCGGGTGGAAGCGATGTTAGGCGGGCACCCCAAAAACATCAGTGAATAAAGCGCGCAAACACTACCAAGCATAACCAGTCCCGATAACCCACACAAAACCTTGAACATCGAGCATGTTTACATTATTCATACCAATACTCTCAAGATCAGCTTGAATTTTCATCGCATCTTGTCGAAATTGTAAATAACGATCTACTACACCTCCAGAAGGAGCTATCTCGCCATATTTCTGATAGAATTCTGTCGTAGACTGTGGCTTAAAGAAAACCTCTCTCGCAGGGTCATAGTAAGCAAGCCAAAATGTGAGCATTGGTGGAGTGAAATAACTCTCAGACCCCCGTGCTTTCAAGTATTCCGTAATTACATCGACAAAATGGGTGAGCCTTTCTCTATCATCAGTGGAAGTATAGAGATCAACGAAAGTCTGCCACAGCTTCATATCGTCTTCGTGGCGTAACCATTCATTTAGCCTTGAGATTTCGGTGCTATGGAGAAAAGCAAAATCTTGCCTAACCTCTTTGTTAGCTTTTATGTTTTTAAGCGTTAAGAGACTCAAAATCTCTTCTCGTAGCTGTTGGGCGGAATAAGGTCGAAACCCAAATACTTTAGCAAATTCCGAGCACAACAGGGACTTGAAGGTCCT
>SLSP01000297.1 GCA_007130345.1 Thermoflexales bacterium | reverse complement strand
TTACGCGCTTTGCCACCGTTCTGGATCAAGCAGTCTGAAGAGGAAGGCTACGGATGGCAAACCTACTATCTACCTCCGGAGGATCTGGAACTGGCCCCGGCGCGTGACACGGAAGAAGATGTCGCGGCGGTGCTCGCGGAGCTTCAAGCAATGTATGCTTGGGACTGGATTGGCCCCGAAGGCGAGCTTATAGGCGAAGTCTTGCGCGGGGTCGATCCAGAAGATGATTACAGAAAGATCGAAGCCTGGGCCGCGTATATGCAGAAGCAGCTAACCTTTCCGTTTGACGCGCTGGTTGCCGAATATCAGGAGCGTGGGCCGCTGCAATCAGGAGATCGTGTGCGCGTACATGGAATTACAAATGCAGACGATTCCTATGGCATCATCGTGAATTTGCGCAAAGGTCATAAAAATTACGCTTTTCCGCTGTGTGACCTCAAAGCTCAGGACGAAATCTCGGAAAACCACGATAACATCGCAGCTTATCGCCTCTGGTTCGCCAACCGCTGAGTATTCGTGCGGTGTTACCGTCTCATCAGGACGGATGAGGTGAGCCCGTTTCTTATGGGGTGACACCCCGATGAAAACGGTTCCCCGATAATGTCAGGACGTCGCTTGACACCGCGCGGCACCTTCAACCGTTGGGGAGCCTGGATTGTACTGCTCCTCCTCGCGTCTCTTGCGCGCCTCCCCGCCGCCGATTGGGACGCGGGGATTGCCGCGCATCCCGATGAGCGCTTTCTCCTCGGCGTGGCCCAGGCGACGCCCCTGTGGGGTGATCCCTGCGCCGCGTCGCCCGACTTCCCTTACGGCCATCTGCCGGTGCTACTTGGCCGACTCCTCGTGCTTGCTGCTCCCTCTGCCGACCCCCTCTTCGCGGCGCGGTTGCTCTCTGCCCTGGTTGGTATACTCCTTGTGGCGATCACAGGCGCGCTAGGCCGTGAGTTGGCTGGGACGCGCGGCGCGTTGGTGGCGGCAGCGGTGATGGCCCTGGCACCCTTCCCGATTCAGCAGGCGCGTTTCTTCACCGTCGATCCGTGGGGCGCGGCGTTCGCCTCGGCGGCGCTGCTGGCGGGGATGCGTCGCCGCTGGCTCGCGGCGGGCGCGTTGGCGGGAGGGGCTGTCGCGTGTAAGCTCTCGCTGGCGTGGGTGGGGCTGCCGCTGCTGCTGGCGGCGTTTGTGGGGCGGCGCTGGCACGGGGTGGGGCGGCTTCTGGCGGGAGGCGCGTTGGCCTTTGCCCTGGCTGCGCCGTGGGCGATACTCCGCCCGGTGGCCTGCTGGCGCGGGCCGTTGGCGCAGGCGGGCCTCGTGGCCGGGCGGTACGTCGTCCCCTACACGAAGCAGTACGCGGGAACGCGGCCCTTCAGCTATCCGCTGGCGCAGATGGCGGGATGGGGACTCGGCCCGGCGGCGGTATTGGCGGGGGGCGTGGCGCTGGGATTCGTGGTGTGGCACTGGCGCCAGCTTGAACAGCCCGCGCGCCTGCTCTGGGGCTGGACTGTGCTGTACTTTGTGGTGACGGCGGGCCTGTACGTCAAATTCCCGCGTTACCTGCTGCCCATCTACCCGGCGTGGGCGGCCTGGGCGGCCTGGCTGGTGCGACGCTCTCCGTGGGGACGCGGTCTGCTGGTGGGGTTGACCGCGCTGCTGGGCCTGGCGCAGCTTGCTATACATGGGCAGCCTCATCCCTGGGAGGTAGCCTCCCGCGTGATCTACGCGCAGGTGCCCGAAGGCGCTATTGTGGCTGTGGAGTTATGGGATCACGCGCTCCCGGTGCCGCTCCCAGGTCACGCTTCCGATGGGTACCGTGTGCTGACGCTCCCTGTTTTCGATGATGAGACTGCCGAGAAGGCGGCAGAACTGGCGCGGGCCGCCGAGGAGGCGGATGTCATCGTGTTGGCGAGCCGCCGGGGATATGGCGCTCTCGCCCGTCAACCAGAACGCTACGCAGAGACGTTGGCCTGGTATCGGCAGATGCTTGTGGAGCGCGACGCGGTAATCATCGCCCGCTGCCCGCGCCTGGGGCCGGTGGCTCTAGTCGATGCACCACTGCAAGATGCCGGTCTGCCCGTGCCGGATACGCTGGCAGCACGGTGTTCCGCGCCCCTGGCCTGGCGCTGGCCCGGCCTCGATGAGAGTTTTCGTGTCTATGACGCGCCTACAGTCGTGTTGCTTTTTCATACAGAATCCCGGCCTCGATCACCATAGCTGGTGTACAACGCGGCGAACCGGGAGCGTAAGCTCACCGGTTCGTCGTATAGCTGCGGATCTGACGATTCGCTTTGAGCGAGGCTAACTGGGGAGAAATTTCCGCCGCGCTGTACTCGGCTGACTGAGAAGGGATTTCTGCCGCGCTTATAGCAATGAAGTGCGGTCGTCCCACGTATAGTTCTCGATAGCGGCGCGGATTTCGTCTATCATATAGTTCAACTCTGTGTTGAGTACGCCCACGGCAAAGTCCAGGATGTCCTCGTCATAAGGTTTCAATCCGGCCTCGTTCATCTCATACTTCAGCATCCCTTTGGTAACACGGATTTGCCGGGTCTGCGCTGTCTTCCGCCGCAACCCCTCGACCGTCGCATCCGCTAATCGCATAGACATGTCTCTCAAAATTGCATCGCTCAAGTTCTTGCTGATGTGCAGTGTAGATTGAAAATCTTCATACAATACGTTGGCGAATATGTAACGGAACCAGTTGGCCCATGTTTTATCCGCCGGCGTCTTGCAGAAGCTGCTCGTCGGGATTTCTTCGGTGGTATCATCGTCAATGTACTTGTAGTCATCATCGAGGAAAGCGAAGTCTTCGTCAAGGGTGTCGATGGGGGGCGCAAAAACGTTGAAGATATGATGCCAGAACATGAAGGCAATAAATGTTGCCAACAGCCCTAGCAGCGCGCCCTCAAACAGAGAAAAAGCGAGCACGAGAGTTAGTAGCCAGCCGATGATGAGGGCAATCCCGATGATTATGGCAATGCTGAGTGCCGCCACGCCGATAATCAGTAATAACGTTAGCAATGTACTCATAATCCACTCCTTTGACAATAGTTGGTCAGGCCATTTCGAGCTTGTTGAAGGCCCTTAGTGTCGAATATCAGAAGGGCGTAACTAGAACCGCGCGGCGGAAATCCTTCCCCAATTAGCCGCGTTTAGAGGGGGGCGTTAGCTCCCTGATTACGCGGTAAACCGGAGAGTCATTTATGCTGCGCTGTGTCGTACACCCTGGGAAGTATACCGCAAAATGCGGTATAACGCAATTGCCCTTAGTTTTCGGGCGTAGAACGCCTCATTCCACAGGAACGGACACGTCCGGCTCATGCACCTTGAGCAGCGTTACAACAGAGAGCAGGAACAGAACGCCGTAAATGCCGAAGATGAGCACGTAACCCAGGCCCGGCGTCTCCGGGACGTAGGTGGTGAAGAAGTCGGCCACCGGCCCGCCAATGTAGGCCCCGACCGCGCCGGCGCCGGCCCCGGCAAGATTGGCGATTCCCAGGTAGCGCCCGGCTTCTTCCTGGGGAACCAAGCTCGTGCCGAGTGCCCAGCTCGCGGCATAGAAGATGCCCGTTGCCACGCCGATGATGGCCCCGGCGACGTATACCAACGTCAGATTGGTCGCCAGCAGCATCACCACCACGCCGCCCGCCGCGACGACGCCGCTCGACATCAGCATCCGCTTGCGCCCCAGGCGATCCGTCAGCCAGCCGCCGGGCAGCGCGGAGAGCAGGATGAAGACGCCTACGAATAGCATCATCTGGCTGGCTGGTGCGGCGGCCCGCTCGCGGGTGAAGCCCAAGCGTCCTTGCAGGAAGTACAGGACGAAGCCCGCCAGGTTGGTGCTCCCCACCAGATAGGCCAGGCGGCTGATGACCCACCAGGTGAAGGACGGTGCCGCCCGCGCGCGCTCTGTTCCCACGCAGATGTGGATGCTAATCCAGACTCCCGCCACCACCGCCAGCGACATTGTTAGCAGGCCCAAGATGCCCATCACCAGCAGCAGTGTAGACGCGCCCATGCCGACGAGGGCATGGCTCACCTGCTGCACGCCCTCGCCGAGTATCAAGATGATGACGGTGAAGACCGCCGTCATCGCGCCGAGGCGCAGGAGCGGCTGCCAATCCATCGGCGGCGGCGCGACGGCCAGCGGTTGCTCCGGCGCGAACATCGTCACCGCCATCACCAGGAGCAGCAGCCCCACCAGCACGAACAGGCCGCCCCACAGGTTCCCCGCCGTGATCAGCGGGGCGATGGTGAAGGCGACCAAAATCACGGGAAGGGGCACTTCGAAGAGCGCTTTAATCGCCGAGGCCAGCCCGCGCCGCTCTTCGGATACCAGATCGGGGATGAGGCCCTGTACCGCGCCCTGGGCCGCGTTCGAGGCGACCTGGAGCAGCAAGTACATCACGAAGAGGAAGTTGAAGCCGGGCATCCCTGGCATCTGTGCGGAGAAACCGATGGCGACGATGAAGACCAGGTCGGCCAGCGTGCCACCGAGTACGAAGGGCCGCCGGCGTCCGAGTCTGTGCCGGGTGCGGTCGGACATCATCCCCCAAAACGCTTGCGCCAAAATGGCGACCATCAGCGCCCACAGCCGCATCCGCCCCAGGTACGTCCCTTGCCGCGCTTCGCCCACGAATTGCTGTATCAACAACGGCAACACCAGCGGCACCAGGGTTTGTGAGATGGCGGTCAGGCCCATATAGTAAATCGTCACAGGGAAAAAATGATACCAGCGCAGATGCTGTGGATCGCGTTGCATCGCACCCCTCCAAACTACCGGATATGTTGTTGGACTTTGCGAAAAGATAAGAACCTATCAGGTCTTTTGATGATGGTACCAAAGCCTGACAGGTTCTTGTGATGTATTTTTGACGCTACTGAAAGAATCCTAAAAAATCCGATTTTTTAGAAACCTGATACTACCGATAGATTTTCCGCGTGCGAATTCATATAGGTAGTGGGGCGCGTGTGGAAAAATCGGATTGTTGGACTTTTTTCTGGACTGCTGTACTGCAACCTGAAGCGCGCTCTACAAGGTGATCGCCCGCGTCACGCCGGGCGCGACCT
>SLSP01000117.1 GCA_007130345.1 Thermoflexales bacterium | reverse complement strand
TCTCTGATTCGGCTATGTTCAATTATCTCGTGTTAAAAGGCGGTAATGCACTCGCGTTGGTCTACGAGATAGGCGGTCGGAGTTCTCTTGATCTTGACTTTTCGATGCCGGATGACTTTTCCGACGTTGCCGCCGTCGCGGCGAGAATCGAGCGGTTATTGGTCGATGCGTTTCGGGTCCAGGGAATCGAGGTGTTTGATTTTTCGTTCGTGCCGAAGCCCACCCGTAGTACGAACCCATGGTGGGGCGGTTACCTGGTCGAGTTCAAACTGATCCCGTCCATTCGTGCGTCGGAGCTTGGGAACGATCCTGTCCAACTGAGTCGGCAAGCGATGACCGTCAGCCCTGGAAGCCAACGGCGCAGGTACCGTGTGGAGATCAGTAAGTTTGAGTTTGTCGACGGTTCCATTTCGCAATCCGTCTTCCAGATCACTATGCCGTTGTTCAGGCTGTGTTTGAGGCCAAACGGGTGGAGATGGGACTGCTCTCGCAGTTTATGAATCTCAAAGCGCTTCATCGTGCTGATTGGGCGGATGTCGAGAACTCTGTCAGTGGTGAGATCGAGAGCTTCGAGTATTATTTCTCTTTTGTTGCCGAAATCGCACGGAATCTACACGCCAAGTGGATAGTAGACGCGCCATGACGTATCAAACTGTGGACTTGCCATTGTGTAGTCCAGGTAGAAGTCGAAATCCGTACCGAGCTTGCGGACTCGCTCCAAATCGGCCGAGCCGGCGCCAGATCGCTCAAGGTAGAAACCTATGGCCTGATGATAGGGATACTTGTAGTCCAACGTGGAGAGCAACATCATCAGCTTTTCGATATCCAATTGATCGACGCAACGGGAAAACGCACTCATGACCTGAAATACTCCCCCTGCATACCGCGGTCGGACGGTTATGTCGATCAGCGTTCTTTCGAGACTGGTCAGTATCAGGCCGCTCGTCGGATCGACGATAACGCCTGCGTTGCCGGTCGCCTTACCGGATACGAGGACTAATTGAGTGTCCTTGAGTCGAAACACGTACTTGGACCGCCGTTGCGATCTTGAGAAGGCGCGATCAATAGCATCTTGCGTAAGCGAGCCCTCCAGCTTCGGCTTCGCGCTTTGCTCCTTGTTGACGTAGATGGTCTTGGGTTGTTGTTCGGTCAGACCGTGAAGATGGACGGCGGAACCATGAGACAGGTACGATCCTCGCCTGATCGAGAGAGCGTAGTGGTATGATGACGGAGCAAGCGGCAGAACGGCGATTCGCTCGACATCATGATACTCATCGCTTCGCAAGATGACCCTGCTGATAATTCCGTACTGCTGCAATTTGCTCTCGACGTCTTTCTGCCGAAGGTTGCGTGGAATATGGTCCCGCACCAAGGCCCGAAACTCGGACGGCATGAGTACGGCTTGAGCGTTCCCGCGAAGAGCCTGTTCGATTTCCGGGACCGCCATTTCGATGTCAACGTTTCTCATTGATCTGACTCATAGGTATACATACCTATGGTTTTGTCATCGCGAATCCCCGCTGAATCGCAGTCCAGGGTGGGTCGACATACGGCGCCGAACGCGGTCAATAACCGACCGGTGCCAACACTGTCTGCAGTTTCCACTCTGAGGGAATCAGCTTCAGAGTAGCGATTGCTCCTCCCACCCCAGTGCCTCGCGGTCCAATCTGTCGCGAAACCGCGTGCCGAAAAGCCGGTGATCGCCCGTCTCGTTTCGTGCCCGGCCTGCGATGATTGAAGGTGAGATGCCGAGGTCTCTCGCCAATTGCTCCACGTGATGAGTAGCCGACGGTATGCGGGTCTCCCAAACGCTGGAAGGGATCAGCGCCTCGGACGCCATCGTATCCGCGTCTCGCTCAATCGGTGATGTGTCCTCAGCCTCCAGGTCATCCACGAACCACTCACGTGCGCCGTCAATATGAAGAGCCACGTGAGACAGTTCGTGCAAGAGCGTGAACCAGAAGGAGTCGGTTCGGTCGTAACGTAGGGTGAGAGCAACCACCGGCGCGCCATCACGAGTCCGGCAGGCGGCTCCATCGAGGTACGTTTTTGGAAGATGGCGCTCAACAACGAAATGGATTCCCGACTTTGTGAGGTACTCCACGGCAAGATGCGGTCCCTTTTCCGACCACGAGAGCTGAGCGAGACGCCGCATCCATTCCGGCGTCACGGTACCCTGCTGATACCGCGCCGGAAGCCGCTGCTCGTACGCTTTTTGGAGTACCCGTACCTGCCATGCCCAGAGGGCAAATGGATCGGTCGTTTTGTCGTTCGAGCGCACGTGAGCGGTGGTACGCAGAAGCGCAGGTTCAAGCTCCCGTCCCCCGGGCACGCTGTCCACGAAATTGGAGACCGTCTCACAGGCGTACTCACGCAGTTCCTGCAGAGAACCCTCAAAACCGGCGAAGTAACCGCGCTTCCGCATGTCCGACAACGGAAACCGCTCGCCCGGGAGAGCCGATCGTCCGGTCTCCATTCGACCTGTATCCCGAATCAACACGTCGGCCGGGATGCCGAGACCGTGGCTCAACTTCCGGACCATGTTCAGGCTCAGGTCGCGTTTCCCGTTCAGCACTTCGCTCACCTTGGAAGCGGACCCGATGTACGGAACAAGGTCCTTGTTCCGAAGTCCCATCTGATCCATCCGAAATCGAATCGCTTCAACCGGATCGGGTGCTCCGACGGGAAAGCGATCCTCTTCGTACCGATCGACGAGAAGCGCGAGCAGTTCGAGCTCATCTGCCTCCGGCGTGCCCTCGGCAGGATCTGCATCCATGAGTTCGGCGATGCGCGCGAGAGCGACTCTGTGCTCCTGCGCGCTCTTGAGAACTTTGACGCTGTTCATACACTCACTCCCGAAAGGAACGTTTACTGTACTCCGCGTGGGTGCCAACCCACTCGATGTACACGATCCCATTCTGATACCGAACACGAACCACCAGTCGGTAGCGGTTGCCTTTGATGTTGAATATCACGCGGTTCCCCGGCAGAAAATCCGCGCTTCGGTATCGATCCTTGATGTCCTGCGGTCGAGTCCATGTTGCGGTTCTCGCCTCCGCGAACCAGGCCTCGAGCGCTGCCCTCGCACTCGCATTTCGTTGACTGAACTCAAGCAGCTTCTCTCTACCGACAACCGTCACGGCGCGTTATGTTCCCTTGAGAGGAAGTATACAATAAAGTTCCCTATTTGGGAACATCACGCGCTAACCTTCTGGAGACGCTTGGCGGGCCTCTATCGAATCGATCGCCTTCCGTGACGTCCCCCGTTCTCCACGGTATACTGCCGACCAATGAGACTTTTTTCGTGGAACGTGAACGGTATACGGGCCGTCGTGAGAAAGGGTGAGTTCGAGGCGTTTATGTCGCGGTTCGACCCGGACGTTTTGTGCCTGCAGGAAACAAAGGCGAATCGCGAGCAGGTGAATCTGGAGACGCCCGGGTACCGGCAGTACTGGAACTCGGCGGAACGGAAGGGTTACAGCGGCACCGCAATTTTCTCGCGGCACGAGCCGCTTGTCGTGACCAACGGGCTTCCGGACGACATTGTGGACAGGTACGCTCTGGCGGGCGACGAGTACGGGAGCCCCGCGGGCGAAGGGCGTCTTATCACCGCCGAGTTCAATGATTTTTCTCTCGTCACCGTGTACACGCCGAACGCGAAGGACGATCTATCCCGGCTCGATCTGCGGTACCGGCATTGGGATCCCGCGTTTCTCGAGTACTGCAACCGTCTGAAGGAGCGGAAGCCGGTCGTGTTCTGCGGGGACCTAAATGTCGCGCATACACCCGACGATCTTGCGCGCCCGAAACAGAACGAAGGTGAAAAAGGGTTCACCGCGGAGGAGCGCGAAGGGTTTCAGAACTTCATCGAGAACGGATTCATCGACACCTTTCGTCTCGACCATCACGGAAACGGGTACTACACGTGGTGGAGTTTTATGGGTGGCGGCAGGGTGAACAACGTCGGGTGGCGGATCGACTACTTTCTCACGTCCGCGGATCTGCGCGACCGGATCGTCGCCGCGGAGATTCACGCAGGGCAAATGGGATCGGATCACTGTCCGATCAGCCTCGAACTCGACGCGTCGTAACACCGGTCCCGCTCTCACGGCGAGGACAAGCGCCGCGCGTCATCGTCCGAGAACGGTAATAATAGCGAATTCAGGGCCAGCTTCAGCTAACTCCGTGGTAAGTTTTCGGCGGAGGATTCAATGCTTGTGTCCCAAACCGAACTCCAGAACAATTCTGGGAAGTACCTCAAACTGTGCGAATCCCGGGGTCACGCAGCAGCGGGTTCTGGGTCGGCTTTTTTTGTGGTTCAACGGCCGTCTTCATTCCCTGCTTCGATATCGTCCCACTTCTCCGCCCCACAGATTGATGCACATATGACGATCACGATAATATCGAGCATCACGTGGCGGCGGTTGTCCTCACGGGGATCCGGCAGGTCGCCAAAATGATCGACGATGTTCTTTGAATCCATGACTGTCCTCCCAGTGTAATCCTGGGAAACAGTCTGAACACCTGGGCGTTCCTGGTCTAGTACTGGACAGATTTTTACTAGTCATCCCTTAAGCTTCATCTGCGGATGCCCTGTGGTTCTTGGCGGATCACGAGATTCGTGTTACACTGATTTTGTGATGAAACGCAACATTACTATCAGTCTTGACGAAAAAGTCGCGCGTTGGGCACGAGTAAAGGCAGCGGAGAACGACACGAACGTGCTCGCTTCGGACATCATGCGACGTCTCTGGAAAGAACGTACCGGTGTCATCAGTACGCAAGTGTGCAACGAATTCTACGTCACGGTAACGCGCAAACTCGATCCGGGATTGACGCCCGACGAGGCATGGGATGATCTCGACGCGCTGCTCGCGTGGAATCCGATCCCCGTTGACGCCGCGTGAATGAGAATCGCTCGCCACGTCGAGCTTCGGTACCAACTTTCGTGGTGGGACTGCCTGATCATTGCTGCCTGCAGTCAGGCGGGATGCACGCAACTTCTCTCGGAGGACTTGAACTCCGCCCAGGAATATCTGGGCATTCGGGTGATTAATCCCTTCGAGA
>SLSP01000083.1 GCA_007130345.1 Thermoflexales bacterium | reverse complement strand
CATCGACTCAAGTTGCGTCAAGTCCACTTTTTCGCGGAACCACCGGTCGACGAGGTCAACGTAGACGGCCCGCAACTCCTGGTTGGGGATGGTCAACTCGTACCAGTTCCAACGCGCGGTGAGCGCGACGTAATTCAAGTAGCCGCTGAAGAGCAGAAAGCTCCACAGCAGGTCATCGCGGCGGTCGAGGTCGCGCAGCACGATGCTGTCGTACACGGGGCGGACGATGGCGCGGCCGGCGAGCAAGTCGTCCAGCTCGCCGCGCAACTCCTTCCCGCCGCGCGTCACCAAACGCTCGATGAGTTCCATCCCGCCGGTGTTCAGCCAGTAGGCTTTACCACCTTCCCGGTTTTCGACATAGTTGGCGACAGACCAAGGGTTATAAATCACTTCCCCGCCAAAGCGGTAGCCGTTGTACCAGTGAGACACTTCCGCATAATTATCACGCATACCGTAAGCGTCTAATAGGGTTCGCACTTCAGCATCGGTAAAGCCAAAAACCGTGTTAAATTTGGTCTGCATCAATGTGTAGACACCCAAATTGTTGAGGCTGGAAAAGATGGACTCTTTAGCGACGCGCTGGATGCCCGTCACCACGCCTTTCAACAGATAAGGATTGTCCTTCAGGCCGCCGCTCAACAGGTTGCGGGTGAAGTTGAGCACTTCCTCGTAGTAATCGTGCAGATACCCGGCCAGAATCGGCGTGTCGTACTCATCCAGCAAGATGACCACCTTCTCGCCGTGAACGCGGTGCAACAACTCGCTTAATTTCTTGAGCGCGGGTTCGTAAGCGGTCTTGTTCGCCTCACCATTCAGAATACTTTGGACGTACTGCTTCTCTTCGGGATACAGGGCGGGGTCGTCCAGTATGTGGCGATGTTGCGTGTAGACTTCGCGCAAGACAAATTGGAGGGCTTCCAGACACCCCTCCCAATCTCGACTCTTGATGTCCTTAAACGTGAGATAAATCACGGGATAGCGGCCCTGGTGCTGCGCGAAGTGCGGCGTGTCGGCTATCGCCAGCCCGGCGAACAGGTCGCCGTGGCCCGGCTCGTGCCGCTCGAAGAAGTAGCGCAACATACTCAAGTTGAGCGTCTTCCCAAAGCGGCGGGGACGCGGCAACAGCAGCACGTTGAACGCCGAGTCCAGGACTTCCTGAATGAACAGGCTCTTGTCCACATAATACGCGCCGAACTCGCGGAACGCCTTAAAATCCGATTGGCCGATGAGCAACGGCAGGGGTTGGGTCATGGTAATCTCCTTGAGCTACGATTCCCGCTTGATGAGTTGGAACGGCTGGACGGTAACGGGGCCGAGGTCAACCGGCTCGCCTGCGACCGGCTCGATGTCGTAGCGGACTTCGGGATGGTTGCCGTAGGCGATGGTGTAGATGAGCCAGGGGAGGTCGGCGGCGTCGGCGAAAGTCTCCGGCGGCAGGTCGCTGATGTGGAGGGTGTGATGGCCGTTGAAGAACCCGGCCACGAACTGCTGAATCTTCGCCGGGGTGATGACCTGGCCGAGCGAGGCCAGCGTCTCGGCGCGGATGGCGCGGACGTAGGCCGGGTCGAGGGTGGGGGCGGCCACCGGCTCCGGGCGGAAGGGCGCGCGGCGCTGCGGCGGCGTGTAGAGGCTGCGACTGTCGGGCTGGCGCAGCGGCGTCGCGGTGAAGGTCGGCGCGTCCGCCGGGAGCGCGCTCCCGCCCTCGTCCAGCAAACGCGCCAGGCCCTTAGCCAGCAGGGCCAGCCTGTCCTTGAAGCCGCCATCGGCGCCCACAAGCTGATAGCGGATCTGTCGCAGCGAGGTGCGGAGGTACTGCGCGTGCCGCCGGTCGATTTCGCCCAGGAGCGGGTCGAGCGTTTCCAGGTTGTTGATAATGAAGCGCATAAAGTGATCGATCTCATGACTGGCTTGCGCCGGCGTGATGCGCCCTTGCATCGCCAGCTCGTCGGCGGCGCGGTGAACCCAGTCAGCGTCCAGTTGCCACGCTTGCAGCCGCGCCACGATGTCGCGGCGGTAGCGCGAGATGTGGTCGGAGGTCTTGAGCGCGTGGTACGACGGGCCGAGCACCTGGGCGTAGTCCTCGTATTGGAGCCGGAGCAACTCGGCCACCGGACGGTCGCGGGTCACGCGCTCGGTGTAGCGGCGGATGTTCTGGTTCAGCTCGTTGAGGCCGCGCACGAGTTGGCGCACGCTCTCGTAAGCCTGTTTGAGCGCCAGGGCGGGCGAGAAGTCGTCGTTCTCGCTGGTGAGGAGCTGGTGCGCCGCGTAAAGCTGGCCCGTGTACTCGCGCGGCTTCTGCTCCTGGATGGCGCGCAGCGCTTCCAGCAGGGTGAAGGCGTAATCGGGCAGAATGATGTACTCGACATAATCGGCGGACTGCTCGCGCTCCAGCCACCCGGCGTCGAAGAGGCGCCGCAGCACCCATCCGGCGTAAGTGCGCGCGTCGGTGGTATCGGGCGGGGCGGCCTCGTCGGCGGCGTCGGCCTCAGCATCGAGGGCATCCGCGCCCTCGTGGGTGACGTAGTTGATGATCTCGGCGACGACTTCGTCGCGGGTCAGGCCGTAGCGGTTGAACTCGGCCAGCGCGTAGATGCGCAGCAGGATCGCCATGTAGTGGCGCTGGTGGCCGCCGGAGCCGAGCGGGTTGAAGAGCGCGGCAGGCAGCACGTCGAAGGGATTGGCCGCAGGGGTCACGCGCCCTCCTCTGCCGGGCCGCCGTTGGGCGTGAGGATGGCTTCGGGCGAGCAGGCCAGCACCGCGCAGAGGCGGTCGAGGGCGTCCAAATCCACGTAACGCGCTGTGCCCGCGTCGAGGCGGTAAACCAGGTCTTTGGGCACCTCGGCCAGACGCGCCAGACGGCGCAGCGTCCATCGCTCGCCAGTGTCCATCTGACGCTTGCCCAATAAAATGGTGAGATTGCCTTGCGTGTCGATCATAGTTCCGTCCCATTATTTAGAACAAACGTTCAAATACGTTCCTATTATACTGAAATTTGTCGGAATGTCAAGACATTCAGACCAGGCAACGGACAAAGGGGGGGCGTGAGGCATCAAACGTCAAGATCTCCAGGGCAATCTACCCTCTTGACGTTTCACGTTTGACGTTTCACGCACGCGACCTTAATATAATCAACCAAGTATTGACAAATATCAATATCTGTGTTAATATATTTATAGTTTACCTTAATAATATTAAACAAGGAGGCCATAAAATGAATACGCACGATAAGGCACAACTCGTCGAAGAGCAGTGTGTGGAAGTTGGCGCAGCGGAGGCAGTGATGGCAGTCGTGAAGTTGGGCGCGGGACAGCTTGATGTGGGCGGCGGGGCCGAGTCTTTGCTGGAGGCCCGGTTCACTTACGATGATCCAGACTTGAAGCCGGAAGTGTGCTACGAGGTTGACGCGGGGCGGGGCCGCCTGGACGTAACCCATGCCGTGCAGCGCGGCATCTCTTGTTCCCGCAGGAACCAGGACTGGCGCTTGCGCTTCAATGACACCATCCCCCTCGACCTAAGCCTCAGTGTCGGCGCGGGCAGCGTTGCCCTTGACGGGGGCACGCTGAATCTGACCGATTTCACCGTCCAGATGGGAAGCGGGCGCATCACCGCCGCCATGAACGGCACACTCTCGCAACTTGAGCGCGTCAAGCTCAACGCGGCCAGCGGCCAGCTCGCGCTCAATATGGCGGGCGAATACCCGGCCCTGCGCACCCTCGAACTGGGCACCGCCAGCGGCAAGCACGATCTGACGCTGACGGGCACCTTCCCCGCGCTGGAGAAACTGACCATCGGTTCGGCCAACGGCACCATCAATTTGGCCCTCGCTGGGCACTACGACACGCTCAAGAAAGTCGAAGTGAACACGGCCAACGGTGTCATCAACCTGGATGTCACGGAGGCGCGCCAGGACCTAGAAGTGGCGTTTAGCTGCATCTCTGGGAAAGTGGTGGTGCGCGTTCCTGACGGCATCGGCGTGAGAATCTACCACAGTTCGATCTCCGGCAAGGTGGTTGCGGAAGGTTTCCGCCGCAAAAACGGCCACTACGTCAACGCCGCCTACGGCGAAGCCGAGGTCACGTTGAATCTTACGGTGTCATCCATCAATTCCAGGGTCGAAGTGCAACCTGTGGAAGCAACCTCCGTATATAAGGATGAGAGATAACCTGGGGAAATCGCTATCCCCATCCGCCTCTCGATTAGCTACTTATAAGGAGGCTTACTATGGATCGTCGTCCTGGATGTCTGGCAGGGTTATTAAAACTCGCCTTACTCAATACGGTTTACAACTGGCTACAAGAAAACTTCGGCTTTGGCCGAGGCTGTTCTTGCACCGGGGTGGGATGTGGCGTTATCATGTTCATCATCTTCGTCATGCTGGCCTGTTCGATTATGACCGGTACCGATTGGTTCCGGCTGTTTTAAGCGGCCATTTGCGACCCAGCGCACCTACGCCAAGCTTCCACCCTTTCATAGAAAAAGCCCCCCGCACGCGCGGGGGGCTTCGCTACTAACACATCTATCGCTTCGGGAAGCGCGTCAGCACCTCGATGGCGACGGGCAACTGCGTGCGCTGGCCCATCTTCAGCTCGTCGAGGGGCTTCGGCGCGCGGCGCGGCGTGACCAGCACCGCCAGCTTCGTCCCCCGCGCGGTGTAGCGCTCGTCCACGTAAGCCTGGCCGAGCAGCAGTCCCTCGGTGTCGAGGGAGCAACTGGTGACGTAGCCGACGACTTTGCCCCGGTCATCCACCACCCGGTCGAGTTGGTGCGGCATCGGCTGGCCCTTGTCGGGAACCTGGAAGCGCACGACTTGCGCCTTGCGCTTTAGCTCGCGTTCGATGAACGCCTGACGGCCCACGAAGAACGGCTTGTACGTCTTGACGTAAGCGCCGAATCCGGCATCCGCCATCGTGAGATCGAGCGGGCCGGCCATCTCGTGGCCGTAGAGCGGCAGCCCGGCCTCGATGCGCAGGCTGTCGCGGGAAGCGAGGCCACACGGCTTCGCGCCCAGGTCAAGCAGCGCCTTCCAGAAGTCCACCAACTGGTCGGGATGGACGAATAGCTCGTAGGCCACGCGCTCGCCCGTGTACCCCGTG
>SLSP01000490.1 GCA_007130345.1 Thermoflexales bacterium | reverse complement strand
GCCTGCTTGAGCAGGCTTTAGGTGGCAGCCTGACGATTCATCGTCAGCGTAAACGCAAATCGGTATAATGTCTAATCTACACGGGGAACTGACGTTCCCCTTTGAGCGAAAGGTATTGAATCAGCAATTCTCACTATGGAGGTCAGCTGCCCTGTTTGGGACAAGTGCCTGGGCCATAGCTCAGAATAGGAACCTGGATTAGCGTGCAGAGAGTGCCCAGACGCAGCTATAGTATGCCACCAACCCTTCTGAAAACAACTCGGTTTGCCCAGTACGCCGTGGTCGGGACGCTCAAACGCCGCGCGGTTCAAGCGCGGAAATGAGTACACGGGGCTCAATAGGCGTGGGGATGGAGACATTGAGATCAGTCTGGAGGCGGGCGGATTTCAAGCGCACCGGCCATAAAGGCCAACACAGCGGCCCAACTCTCGAAGGTTAGATACACCAGCAAGGCCCGCACATCATTGAAAAAGGCTTCCCGGCGGCCCCGGGCCTGGCGGATACGGCGATAGATCTTGTTGGAGAGATGCATTACGGTGTGTAGCAGAAAGGCCAAGAGGTTCAAAGTCAACAAGGTCAAGGCCAGATATTGCTGCCCGTGACCGAAATTGTGTTCCAGGTGATAGCCTTTGGTTTTCAAGACGTTGTGGTTCTCGTTTTCGACTTTCCAGTGGGCGCGCGCGCACATCACAATCGCGGTGATATTCTTAGCGGTGATGGTCAGGTCGGTCACCCACGCATTATGGTACATGGTTTCGCCGGTTTCGGCGTGCGTGATGTGCAATTCGCACCAATTCACCAACAACGCATCGTCACCCGCCCGGAGCGGCAGGGCCGCACAGTAACGATAGGTCCAGATCTCGCCGTGTTCTCCGTTCCAGTGATGTACTACGAGGGTCTCAACTTCGTCCGCGCGCTCTTCCAACACGGCATACAGCGTTTTGTGGGAATCTGGCTTGCATACGAAGACAAAATGCAAGTGATGATCCAGCACGTGTTGGCACAACGGTTGGTGCGCATACAAATCATCACCGGTCAAGATGAGGTTGTCGGCAGCATAGTAGGCGGCGTGTTGCGTAATCCAGCGCTTGCAGGCGGCGATCTCACAATCCTGTTTGGCGGTGCCATCTTGCGGCGTGATGAACTCCGGCGGTTGCGCCAGTACATGCGGATTCCCAGGCGCGACAATCACGGGCAGGATGACTTTGTGATGGCATTGGACTTTGCCATTCCGCCGTTTCTGGCGACTACACAGCTCACACTCTATGACGTATGAACTGAAATACTGCGTTCCATCCAGACTCATCAACAAGTATTTGTCGTCCAATACGCGATAGGCGTCCAAGTAGCCTTGCTCGCGGACTATCTCCAGCAGCGCGCGGAATTCGGGGTAGAAATGCTCCGGCGGCACCGCATCCAGCATATTCCGAATATGATTATCACACGGGATCCGCTCCATCTTGAAGATCGTTTGGGCATTACTCCGACCGCGCTGGTGCTGAATAGTCCGCTGGCGGGCCAGAAACGAGGGGCATTGCAAGAAGAAGACCGAGAAGGCCCCCAAAACGATATCGGCCATTGTATAGCGACAATTTTTGCCGGTGCGTTTGTCTGGCAACTTGGGAGCCAGTTGCTTCAGGCGCGCAATAACAGTGTCAACTACGCTCTTCTTGCTCTTGGTTTTGGGGTTTGTCATTGTTTTCATCGCTCCACTATACCACAAATTCCCGGTGGGTTAAGGTGAAAAGTCATAATGAGAATTGCTGAAATTTTAGCCTCGGCGTCGAGCACGCCCTGCGGCGATGGGCCATCCCCAAACCAGGCACCAAGCGTAACGCCGCTGGTCTCGTCGGAGAACTGATTCCAGACGAAGATGCCCACGTTCCAGCCCGCGTCGATCCAGCCAGCGGCAGTATCCACGCCGTCGAAATCGAAGTTGGGCAGTGCGTTGGAGATGAAGGGCTGCCAGCCATGAGCGAAGATGAGCGTCGGCTTGGCGGGGTCGAAGTAGGGATTGGCCTCTCCCGCAACGAATTTCTGGTTGGCGCTGTCCTTGCCGAACCAATAGAGGCCGTAGCTGAGTTCATTGGGATTGTAGGGATCGGCCAGGGGCGTGGCGCTCGCCGAGGTTGAGACCAAGAGCAGTAGCACCATAACAAGGAAAGATAGTGCTCGCAAATGCGTGAGTCGGTTCATCATATTTGTCTCCTGGATGAGATAAAATGGGGCCGTCAAAGATCGGATGCATTGTTAAGTCTACTATGAATGAAGCTCAAAAGGTCTCGCATCGTATGGATAACGTGCGCTTGATTGCACATCGTCAATATCACGCTCGCCCCAGCGTTGACCCCGATGAGCAGCACGCCGGGATGCGCCTCCAAGAACGCGAAGTCGCAGAAATCGAACGGCGTGTCGGGCGTGGGCTGGAAATCGAAGATAACGACGGCTGGCGCATGTGCCTCCAGGGTCTTCGTGGCGGCGGAGAGCGGTCTCTTAATCTGGATAACGTCAATGTCCAACTCGGCCTTTAGTTGAGCGGTGAGACCTTCGATTATCAGAGAGTCGCCACAGGTAACAACAGGGGATGATGGTTTCATCTTTTCACCATAGCCGGTAAAGTCATAGAAACGTTGTAAGATTACTATAGCCTATAAACCAACGGCCGGCAATGTCCAAATGGACAGTCCGGTGAATGTAGAACGTGCAGTCCCATAGTTAGGGGGACTGCACGTTTGGATAGGGGGCGACGATATTCAATGAGAACACGCCGGCGAATGGGGAAAGGAGCGAACTTTGCTAAGGTGCTAATCCTGCGCGCGCGGCGAAGGCGATGACCTGGGCGCGATTCTCCAGGTGTAAGCGATCCATAACTTGACGAAGGTGATATTTGACTGTGTGGGCGCTGATATGGAGCGCGTCGCTAATTTCCTGGTAGGTCAGTCCCTCTGTGATCAGCATCAGCACCTCGCGTTGGCGGCTGGTGAGATCATTGAGCGTTCGGTCTTTATCCTCATTTTGGGCTTTGTCAGACGTGGCGCTCACGCGGGGCTGGCGCGCGAACTCCGCGAGGATTTTGGCCGCCAGCCCAGGGGAGAAGGGCGGCTCTCCGCGCTTTAGTTCCTCAAGCAGTGAGAAGAGCTGCTGCGCATTGAGGTCCTTGAGCAGATAGCCGGCGGCCCCGCTCTTGATCGCCTCGAATAAGTCGTGATCCTCGTCTGAGACGGTGAGCATCACAATATCAATTTCTGGCAGTTCGGCTTTGATCAGGCGGGTGGCCGTCAGGCCGTTGCAGCGCGGCATGTCAATGTCCATCAGGATCACGTCTGGGTGCAAGGTGCAAGCGCGTTCCAGCGCTTGCAGGCCGTCGTTCGCCGTGCCGATGACCTCAATATCGCGCGCGCGCAACAAGCTCTCCAGCCCTTCTAAAAATAGGGCCGAATTATCAACCAATAGGATTTTCATCGGTTTATCCTCCCGTCATTGCACCAACGCTACGTCGGAGGGGGCATGGTGATCGTGACCCGCGTGCCCTGTCCCAGCGCAGCGTTGATGGTCAAGCTGCCGCCGACGGCCTGGGCGCGTTCACGCATCACGCGGAGGCCAAAGTGGACGTGCCCGGCAGCATCGCGCCCCCCATTGGACAACCAGGCGGTGGGATCGAAGCCCCGGCCATCATCCACAAGCGTGATCTTCGTTTGGCGAGCGTGGTGGGTGAGCGTGACGGTTACGTGTTCCGCCGCCGCGTGTTTCCTGATGTTGGCGAGCGCCTCTTGGACGATGCGCATCAGTTGCACCGCCACTTCCGGCGCGATGGGGGGCAGTTCCTTGTCTTCCTCGTTTCCCGATGTCTCGAATTCAATCACCAGATCGTAGGTCTCGCTGTAGCGTTGGAGATAATCCGCCAGCATAGTCTCGAAGTCGCGGTTGTCCAGCGAGGTTGTAGCGACATTCATGATGTACTCGCGCACATCGGTCTGCGCGTCCTGCACCACCTGGATCAGCCGCGCCAGCCGCGCGTGGGCAACCTCCGACTTCTGCGCTGCCAATAACGCCTGGATGGCCTGGATTTGCACGTTGAGGTAGCCGAGGACTTGGGCCAGACTGTCGTGCATCTCGCGCGCCAACCGTTCGCGCTCCTCGGAGACGGCGAGCGCGCGCTGGCGTTGCAGCGATTGGGCCTGGGCGCGGTGGCGCTCGGTGATATCTCGCAACAGGATAAGGCGGCCCAACGCCGGGTGTTGCGACCCGAGGAGAGATGCGTATAGTGCGTAATGCCGGCCGGCCCGTTCGGATTCCAGACGGCGTTCTTGTGGCGCTTCACAAAGGCTAGCGAGCGCTTCCCACGCGCCAAAGACCTCCCCCGCGTGCTGTCCCCCGACCTGCGCCATCGAAACGCCGAGCACCTGCTGCGCGGCCGGATTTATATCCACAATCTGCCCTTGCGCATTCAGCACGATGACGCCTTCCTCCATCAATTCGATCACGGTGGCGCGCGCTACTGGCGTCACATTGAAAAGCCGATAGCGAAACAGCCCCCAGGCCACCAGAAGGCCCGATGGCGCGAAAGTTGCTGGCGCGATGTCGTGGCGGGGGAAGGGGCTGAGACCAAAGATGTAGAGGATATTCCAGATTACGGGGAGGAGTAACCCGGCCAACAGGATTAACACCTGCCCGCGATAGAAGGGCAGCGTCTGCTGCCACGCGCGGATGAAGCTCCACACGGTCAGCGTCAACGTGACATACGAATGGGCCAAGAAGACCCAGAACCACGGCCCGTAGGTCTTGGCGATCACGGGGAATGGCCCGGCGGTGTCCAGAAACACATCGCGCCGCAGCAGTCCGTGCGCGTCGTTTGTCCAGGCGACGACCGCCGTGAGCATGGGGATGGCTAACAATACCGCCAGGTTGCGCGGCGTCAGCCACTCGCGCCGGCCGGTGTAATCCAGCGCGAGGATGAGCCAGAGGACGGAGATCGGGCCGTACACCATATATTGCACGTTGGCCCAGAAGAGCTTAGTTGGGAGATCGGCGCCCGCTTTCTCCAATCCGTTCGCAATGACCCACACCGTGGCGGCCAACATCAACAGCGCGAAGG
>SLSP01000518.1 GCA_007130345.1 Thermoflexales bacterium | reverse complement strand
TGATCGCCGCAGAGGTAGATGGCAATGTCCCCTCCGGGCGCGCGTGGCATCGTGATCTGCTGACCCAGATGACACTGGTATTGCCCGAAATCCGTCCGGCTGTGTTGACTTCGGAGACCACGCAAGCTCTGGATGAATACTTGCGTTTTCGTCACGTTGTGCGAAATGTCTATGCGTTTCAGTTTGAGATGGAGCGGCTGGCCCCGCTGGTTGAGCAACTCCCGGCTACGTATGAACGCTTGTCGGGTGAGATCGAAGTCTTTGTGCATTTTTTGTTGAGTATGAGCCACGCTGATGAGGCGGGACGGTAATCCGCCATAGTTCAATCAGCACTATCGAATCCAAGTTTTTTGCAAAGGGGGCTTAAGTTTATGGCTAAAGGAATGGTCGTTATCGCAGTAGACCGCTGCAAAGGCTGCGGTTTGTGTACCCACATCTGTCCCTCCAATATCCTGGCACTGTCGCCGGATTCCTTCAACGCGAAGGGGTATCATCACGTGATGGTGACGGATATGGAGAAATGTATCGGGTGCGCGTCGTGCGCGCGCATTTGCCCGGATGTGGTCTTTACGGTGTATCGTGAGAAGCGCGTGCCCAAAAAGGCCGCGTGAAGGAGGAGCGCATTATGGCAAAAGAACTACTCAAAGGTAACGTGGCATTTGCCGAAGCGGCGTTGCGCAACGGCTTGGAAGCCTATTTCGGCTATCCCATCACGCCGCAGAGCGAGGCACTGGAACACCTCTCCGGGCGGATGATCGAGGAAGGCCGCGTGTTCCTCCAGGCCGAGAGCGAGGTCGCCGCGATCAATATGGTCTACGGCGCGGCCAGCTCTGGCGTGCGAACGATGACCTCGACCTCCGGGCCGGGTCTGGCGCTGATGGCCGAGGGGCTGTCGTACATCGCCGGCTCCGAAGTGCCCGCCGTGGTGGTCAACATCATGCGCGGCGGGCCGGGTCTGGGCAACATCCAGCCCTCGCAGGCCGATTATTTCTTCATGACCAAGACCGCCGGCCACGGGGATTTCCATCCCATCGTGCTGGCCCCATCGAGCGTCCAGGAGATCATCGACATGGTCGGCCTGGCCTTCGATCTGGCGGACAAATACCGCACCCTGGTGCTGATCGCCGGGGATGGCAGCATCGGCCAGATGATGGAGTCGGCGGAGTTGCCGCCGATGCAGCCGCTGCGCCCAGAGCCGGATCGCCCGGACTGGGCCATCGTGGGCGCCGAAGGCCGCGCGCCGAACCTCATCACCTCGCTGTATCTGGGCGCGCAGAACCTGGAAGCTGTGAACTTGCGCTTGCAGGCGAAGCTCCAGGAAATCCGCGAGAACGAAGTCCGCTATCAGGAGTACGAGGTCGAGGACGCCGAGTTGTTGCTGGTGGCCTACGGGACGGTGGGCCGCATCTGCACCACCGTCGTGCGCGAGGCGCGCAAGGCCGGGAAGAAGGTCGGCCTGTTGCGCCCGCAGACGCTGTGGCCGTTCCCCGACGCGCGCCTGGCAGAACTGGGGGCCCGCGTGCGCGGCGTCCTGGTGGCCGAGATGAGCGCGGGACAGATGTTAGAAGATGTCGAACGCGCCATCGCCCGGCAAGCGCCCGTGCGCTTCCACGGGCGGATGGGCGGCGTGGTGCCGATGGTGGATGAGATTCTGGCCGATCTCGACAAGCTGGACGAGGAGACGCGCTAGGCGCGGAAGGAGGCTACAATGAGTGTTGCTGTGAACATCCCAGAAAATATGGACCTGATTTACAAATATCCCGACGCGCTGACCGAGGTGAGCACGCACTACTGCCCCGGCTGCGTCCACGGCATCGTCCACCGGATGGTGGGCGAGGTGATTGACGAATTGGGCATCCGGGGCCAGACTATCGGCGTCGCGCCGGTGGGCTGCGCGGTGCTGGCCTACAAATATTTCGACGTGGACTTCGTCGAGGCCGCGCATGGCCGCGCCCTGGCGATGGCTACCGGCATCAAGCGCGTCAACCCCGATAAGGTGGTCTTCACCTATCAGGGCGATGGCGACCTGGCCGCCATCGGCACGGCAGAGACCGTCCACGCGGCCAATCGCGGCGAATTCCTCACGACGATCTTCATCAACAACGCCATCTACGGCATGACCGGCGGGCAGATGGCCCCGACGACGCTGCCGGGGATGGTGACGACGTCCTCGCCCACCGGGCGCGATTGCGCCGTGGCCGGGTATCCCATCCAGATGTCTGAAATCCTGGCGCAAACCGCCGGCGCGGCCTACGTGACGCGCGAGATGGCCCTGGATATGCCGAGCATCGTCAAGACCAAGAAGGCCATCAAGCGCGCGTTCCAGTGCCAGATCGCGGGCCTGGGCTTCGCGTGTGTGGAGGTGCTCGCCACCTGCCCCACCAACTGGAATCAGGACCCCTGGGCATCGCTGGAATGGGCGAAGGAGAGCATGACCGAGCACTTCCCGCTAGGAACGTTCAAGATGACCGACGCCGTCAAGGCGCTCAAGTGGAGGGACTAATGAAACACGAAGAGACCATCATTTCTGGTTTTGGTGGACAGGGCGCCCTCTTTGCCGGGCAACTGCTGGCCTATTCCGGGATGGCCGAGGCGATGCACGTCACCTGGATTCCGTCCTACGGCCCAGAGATGCGCGGCGGGACGGCCAACTGCACCGTCATCGTCTCAGACGAAGAGATCGGCGCGCCCATCATCCGCTATCCGACGTGCGCTGTGGTGCTCAACCTGCCCTCGATGCAGAAGTACGAACCGCTGGTCAAGCCGGGCGGCGTGCTGATCGTCAACGAGTCGCTGGTGGACATCCAGAGCGCGCGCGACGACATCCGCGTCATCACCCTCCCCGCCAGCGACATCGCCACGGCGTTGGGCAATCCCCGCATGGCGAACCTGGTGGCCCTGGGCGCGCTGGCCCAGGCCACCGGCCTCGTCGCGCTGGAGACGGTGGCGGCGCAGCTTGAGGCACACCTCTCGGAACGGCAGCGCAAATGGCTGGAACCGAACAAGGCGGCCTTGCAGAAAGGTGCGGAATTGGCGCGTTAGTAAAAAAGCGCCAGTGTGCTACAATGAAGGGGCGCGGGGATACCGCGCCCCTGATCATTTTAACCAACGAAGGAGGTGTATCATTGGGGAAGATATAATCGGCGTCGATAGTATCAAGGGGATAGGTTCCCCACACTTTAACTCTCAAATCTCTGCAGGAGGATGAATCACCATGAATAAGACAAGTTCACGTTTGTGGCATATCACACTGGCGTTGGCGCTGGCCCTGGGCCTGGCCGTGATGTTGACCAGTGGCGCGATTTTGGGCGGTGATGGGATTACGTACATCGAAGATTTTGATACGGCTGCCAATTGGGACAATCCCGACGGTTTGACAGGCTACGGAATCAAAACCTACACAGACACCGCGCGCCCTGGCATTGTGTCCTACTATGCAGAAGACACCTTACGTGAAACTGCAGCGGACCAAGATGGGTTTAATAGAGTACGTAGTGGTGTAGGCTATGCTTGGCGACTACGAAACCAAGATAATCCGTTCTGGCGAGCAACTATCACCGAAGGCGGCGTGGGTGAATTCTCCGTCTGGGTTCGACGGTGGAATGATAGCCCTGATCCTAACTACATTGTTGAATATAGCCTCGACAATGGCACGACCTGGACGGAACTTTTGACCATCAACAACGCTTGGCTCGATGATTCCAGTGACTGGAAAACTCGAATTTTTCGATTAGTTTTGATAATAATAATTCGTTATTTTACATCTTATTTCTCAATAAAAATACAGACTACTGAAATATAAATTTACATAGTTAGGCGATATAAGTTAAATGAAAGAGCTGGTATTTGTTTGTGAACAAAAAAAGCTGGATTAAATTTTTTGCTCTGGTAGTAGCGATCGCGATCGCTGTGATCAGTTACCATAGTTTTCAAGTATCAACCCACCCAACCAGCGCTGTAACCATCAAACTTAGCGGTTGGGCTGGGAATCCGGTAGAACAAAAGTTATTAAGACAGTTATTACAAGACTTTGAAACACAGCATCCAGATATCAAGGTGAGATATGAGGTAATTTCTGACCAATACATGGATGTAATCACTACTCGCTTGATTGGGGAAGCTGCGCCAGATGTGTTTTATCTGGAATCCTTAGAAGCTCCTTTCTTTATGGGTCAGAATATCCTAGAGCCGTTAAATTCTTACATTACCCCCGAATTTGACCTAGAGGACTTTGAGGACAGCTTGCTGGATAATTTTAAATACCAAAATTATATTTATGGTCTGCCGAAAGATTATTCCACTTTGGCACTGTTTTATAACAAAAAGGCTTTTGCAGCCGCAGGTTTAAGCCGTCCTCCTGAGACTTGGGATGAATTACGCAGCTATTCCCAACAGTTGACGGGAAAGGTGAACAGATATGGCTTTGGAGTTAGTCCAGAGTTGAGTAATCAAGCTTACAAAATTGCGGCTTTTGGGGGAAAGGTGGTTGATGAAAATGGTTATGCTGCTTTTGCGACTCCTGAAGGTTTGCAGGGTTTGCAGTTGGTGGTAGACCAGTATCGAAAAGATGGGACTTCTGCCCAAGCTACTGATGTTGGGACTAATTCAGGGACAGAAATGTTTGGTCAAGGTCGGGTGGGAATGGTGATTGAGGGTAATTGGGCGATTCCTTATTTGGAAACGACTTTTCCACAGTTGGAGTTTGCGACGGCAGAAGTACCTACTATTAATGATAAAAAAGGTACGATGGTTTTTACTGTTGCCTATGTGATGAATAAGCAGTCACAGCATAAAGCCGCAGCTTGGGAGTTGATTTCTTTTCTGACGGGTAAGGAAGGAATGGCACAATGGACGGGTACGGGGTTTGCTTTGCCTACACGGTCATCGGTTGCGGCTAAGTTGGGTTATGATCGGGATGCTTTGCGATCGCCTCTCGTGGCTGGTGTGGATTATGCTACTATGTGGCAGTTGGGGAAATATCCCGGTGCGATCGCTAATAATTTTGATAATCAGTTTCTTAGTGCTTTGCTTGGGCAACAATCTTTAAAGTCTGCGATGCTACGGGCGCAAAATGCCGCTAATCAGCAAATTCGTGCTAGGGAATAAGTTTTTTT
>SLSP01000348.1 GCA_007130345.1 Thermoflexales bacterium | reverse complement strand
GTGGTCTACGCGGAGACCGGCGCGGAACTTCGCCATCTCCAGATGTTGGAGAAGCGCGGGCTGGTCTCGTTCAGCCGCCAAGAGGTGCTGCGCGATCCGCTGGCCGATCTGGTCTTTACGCCGGACAGCGCGCCCCCGCTCACGCCGGAGCAGCAATCGGTCTGGGACGAGGTCTCCGCCGCGCTGGAAACCGTCGCGCCGCCGCCGGTGTTGCTCCTCGGCGTCACTGGTTCCGGCAAGACCGAAATCTATCTGCGGGCGACGAATCGCGTGCTCGAACAGGGCCGGCAGGCGCTGATCCTCGTCCCCGAAATCAGCCTGACGCCGCAGACGGTGCGCCGCTTCGTGGCGCGCTTCCCCGGCGAGGTGGGGCTGTGGCACAGCGGGATGAGCGACGGCGAGCGGATGGATACGTGGCGGCGCGTCCGCGCGGGGGAGTTGCGCGTGCTGGTGGGCGCGCGCTCGGCCCTCTTCGCGCCGTTCCCCCGGCTCGGCCTAGTCGTGCTGGATGAGGAGGAGGACACGAGCTACAAGCAAGCGCGCTCGCCTCACTTCCACAGCCGCGAGGTGGCGGAGCAATTGGCGCGGCAGACCGGCGCGTTGCTGGTGATGGGCAGCGCGACGCCCTCCCTCGAAGCCTACGCGCGGGCGCAAGCGGGCCGCTATCGGCTGCTGGCTCTGCCTCGCCGCGTGATGGGGCACGGGCAGCGAATCGCGGATTGGCAGGCGGTGCTGGACGTTCCCGAAAGCCGCTACGCGCCGGTAGAAGGCACGTCGCAGGCGTGGAGTATCGCGCTGCCGCCGGTGCAGGTGGTGGATATGCGGGCCGAATTGCGGGCGGATAACCGCTCGGTCTTCAGCCGGGCGCTGCAAGCGCGAGTGGATGCCGCCCTGGCGCAGCGCCAGCAGGTGATTCTGTTCCTCAACCGGCGGGGATCGGCTACCTACGTCTTCTGCCGGGATTGCGGGTGGACGGCGGATTGCCCGCGCTGCGACATCCCCCTCACGTATCACGCCAAAGCCGAGGTACTGCTCTGCCATCATTGTGGGCACGCGCAGCCGATGCGCTTCCAGTGCCCCGCGTGCGATTCGGCGCGGGTGCGCGCCTTCGGGTTGGGGACGGAGGGCTTGGTGGATAGGGTGGCGGAACGCTGGCCCCAGGCTCGCGCGCTGCGCTGGGACCGCGACGTGGCCCGCTCGCACGCGGCGCACGCGACGATTATGGGCCAGTTCGCGCGCGGGGACGCCGACATCCTCGTGGGCACGCAGATGGTGGCGCGGGGCCTCGACATCCCCCGCGTGACGGTGGTGGGCATCGTCTCCGCCGATACCGCGCTGCACCTGCCCGATTTCCGCGCAGCGGAGCGCTCCTTCCAACTGCTGGCGCAGGTCGCCGGGCGGTCGGGACGCGGGCTGTGGGGCGGCCACGTCGTGCTCCAGACCTACCATCCTGACCACTACGCGGTGCGTCACGCGGCGGCCCACGACTATGAGGGTTTCGCGGCGCGGGAACTGGCCTTCCGCCAACAGGCCGGGTATCCGCCGAGCATCCGGCTGGCGCGGCTGGTCACGTCGCACACCCGGCAGGAGAAGGCGCGGGAGGCCGCCGAGCGTCTGGCGGAGACGCTGCGCCACGCTCTACGCGAAGCCGGCCTCCCCGCCAGCGACCTCATCGGGCCGGCGCCGGCGTTCTTCGCGCGCGTGCGCGGACGCTATCGCTGGCACCTGCTCTTGAGAAGCGTCAATCCGGCGGATTTCCTGCGCGAGCTGGACATCCCGCCGGGCTGGGTGGTGGACATCGATCCGGTCAGCGTGTTGTAACGGCGGTTCTGACGCGCCCCGGTTTTTGACGAAGCCCGCGCTTGGGATATACTAACCTCGCGCCGACTCAGCTTGATGCGCGCCGTGAACATTTCCCGAAGCCCAGAATCAAAGGAGGCCCGCGATGTACGCTATTCGCAGTTTGGACGAGCTACTGGAAAGCCGCGAGCAGTTGCGCGTCTCGGATCACGCTTTGCGCGAGGCGCACAAGGAGGGCTTGCGCGCGCGGGAGATCATCCACGCCATCTTCCACGGGCGGATGGTGGAGCGCTATCCGGAGCGTCAGCGGATGCTGGTTGCCGGCCCGCCCTGGCATGACGAGCCGCAAGTGCCCATCCACGTAGTGTGTGACTACAGTGACCGCGATGAGATCGTCGCCGTCACGGTCTACATCCCCAACCGCCCCCGCTGGTTGAATGACCTGGTGCGCGGCTATGCTTGTTGATCGGGGCTTGTTCTGATACGTTCAAATTGGTTTTGATAGTGTGTGAAGGAGGGTGTTATGACGGGTAATGTGTGGTTAGCTTTTGGGTTGACGTTGATGGCCGGGTTGGCGACAGGCGTAGGCAGCATCCTCGCGTTTTTCGTCAAGCGGACGAACTATCGTTTTCTGTCGGTCGCTACCGGCTTCTCTGCCGGGGTGATGATTTACGTGTCCTTTGTGGAGATTTTCTTCAAAGGGGGGGAGGCGCTGGAGGAAGTGTATGGCGCTACGGGCAATTGGATCAACGTGGCGGCCTTCTTTGTCGGGATTTTGTTCATCGGCTTGATTGATAACTTAATTCCCACCGCGCAGAACCCGCACGAGTTCCCGTCGGTGGATGAGGCGGAGTTGTTGCACACGGACGCGGTTTTGCCGGACGCGGCCCTGGATACCGCCGCGCCCGCGTCGTCTGATACGGAGGATGATGATTTGATGCGGATGGGGCTGTTCACGGCATTGGCGATTGCCATTCACAACTTCCCGGAGGGGCTGGCGACGTTCCTGGCGGCCTTACAAGACCCCGCGCTCGGTGTGGCGATTGCCATCGCCATCGCGCTGCACAACATCCCCGAAGGCGTCAGCGTTTCTGTGCCGATTTATTACGCCACCGGCGACCGCCGCAAGGCGTTTCTGTACTCCCTGGTGAGCGGCCTGGCCGAGCCGATAGGCGCGTTGGTGGCCTATGCCGCGCTGATGCTCGTGGTCGGCGGCCCCGCCGGCGTGATCCCGCCCCAGGTGATGGGCGTGCTGTTCGGCTTCATCGCCGGGATTATGATCTACATCAGCGTGGACGAGTTGCTGCCCACCAGCCAGGCTTACGGGAAGGGGCATGACAGCATCTACGGCCTGGTCGCCGGGATGGCGGTGATGGCTATCAGTATTCTGATGCTGGATTGAGGGGAAGCGGTTCATAACACAGTGGCTTCTCAATAAATTTGGGAATTTTCCCAGACCTGTCAGGTTTTATAAACCTGACAGGTCTTTGCTTGCTTGCCTTCACCCCCTGCCCGTGCTAAACTAGAAGCAAGCCTATTCAACTCAAACGAAAGGACGGTACTATGGCCCTCTCTGTAGTTATTTTGGCAGCCGGAATGAGTACGCGCTTTAAGTCGGAGCGTCCGAAGGTGCTGCACGACCTGGAAGAGCGTCCGATGATCGATTATACGCTGGATTTGGCCGCGCGGCTGGCGCTGGAGCCGCCGGTGGTGGTCATCGGGCCGGAGATCGAGGCGGAGATTCAGACCTGGGCCGGCGACCGCGCCCGCTACGTTTTGCAGCGCGAGCGCCTGGGCACAGGGCACGCGGTGCTCCAGGCCGCGCCGGTGCTGCGCACGACCTCGGAGCAGGTGCTGGTGCTATACGGGGATATGCCGCTATTGAAGGAAGATACCCTCCTGCAACTGGCCCGCCTCCAGGCCGCCACCGACGCGGCTGTGGCGATGCTCACCGTCGAGCGCGACAATCCGCGCGGCTTCGGGCGCATCCTGCGGCGCGGCGGGAGCGGCGACATCCTGGGCATCGTGGAGGAGGCGGAGGCCACGCCGGAGCAGCGCGCCATCCGCGAGCTTAACGTGGGCATCTACGTCTTCGAGGCGGGATTCCTCTGGGACGCGCTGCCGCAAATCAAGCCGAGCGCGCGCAAGGGCGAGTATTACCTGACTGACCTGGTGAAGATGGCCGTGGACGCCCGCCGCGAGGTGGTCAGCGTGAGCATCGACGATCCTGTAGAGGCCCTGGGCATCAACACGCGGGCGGACTTCGCGGTGGCCCAGGCCGTGATGCGCCAGCGCGTCAACGAGCACTGGATGCTGGAAGGCGTCACGCTGGTGGACGCGGCGACCACCTACATCGGGCCGAACGTCGTCATCGGGCCGGATACCACCATCCACCCCAACACGCATTTGCGTGGGCAGACCGTCATCGGCGCGGGCTGCGATATCGGACCCAACGCCATCATCGAAAACTGCACCCTGGGCGACCGCTGCCGCGTGCTGGCCTCGGTGCTGGAAGACGCCGTGATGGAGGATGACAGCGACATCGGCCCATTTGGGCATTTGCGCAAAGGCTCGCGGCTCTGTCAGGGCGCGCACATGGGCAACTTCGGCGAGATGAAGCAGAGCACGCTCGGCCCCGGTTCGAAGATGGGGCACATGAGCTACCTCGGCGATACCGAGACGGGGGCCAACGTCAACATCGGCGCGGGGACGATTACGTGCAACTACGACGGCGAGCGCAAGCACGCTACGGTTATCGAAGACGGGGCCTTCATCGGTTCGGACACAATGCTCGTCGCGCCGGTGCGCGTCGGCAAAGGCGCGACCACCGGGGCCGGCGCTGTCGTCACCCGCGACGTGCCGCCGGGCACCATCGTCTATGGCGTGCCGGCGCGCGCCAAGTCGGAGCCGCCGAGTGAGTAAAAGACCCACAGGTTATGGAGGTATAAAATGACTCTACTGAAAGAACCCTAAAAAATCCGATTTTTTAGAAACTTGATACTACAGATAGATTTTCCGCGTGCGAATTTCATATATGTAGTAGGTCGCGTGTGGAAAAATCGGATTTTTGGACTTTTTTCAGGAGAGCCAAGAAGGGAAACTGGACGCGCTTGCCGATCAAATCCTGGCCGACTTCTCCGCTGGACTCTGCACGCCTTTATGAAGCACTTTACCCATCCACAATTTCGGCGATCATAAAGAGTATGACCTTATTTTTGCGCAAAGGGAGCGCAATTCTATTCGTTAACGCAAAAGTAGGCGGTTTCTATTCGCCTAAACAGTACTTTTCCAAGCAAATCAGTAGCTCTCGGGAAAATTGCTTTAGAC
>SLSP01000355.1 GCA_007130345.1 Thermoflexales bacterium | reverse complement strand
TTGCGCTCGCCCCACCGAGCTATTCCAGAAGTAGCCCACCCCTTCGGTGTGCCGACCGCTTTTGGCCATATAACTGGGGTCAAACGCGAGGATCGACTCATGCTCTGCAGGTACCATCGTTCGGATCGCCATCACGTTCAGCTTCGCCCAATCCAGCGAACGTCGGAACCAACGACTGAATGTCTTCTCCACATACCCGCTGTAACGACTCAGGTTGCGAAACGTCGACCGCCCTGGAACGATCAGCAATAGCACCTGATAAACCGTTGCAACGGTTGGCTGACGCCCATATTGAGCAGTACACTGGTCAATAGCGGCATCGGGAGCCTCTCTCGGTGTGAGTGAGTGTGAGAAACTTCACATTACCCAAGATTGACCCGTGCCACTACCCTCTTAACAGGTTTTCATCAAAAACTGTCCGCAGTATTGAGGAAGGAAGTGGGGCTGGAGGTAGATGTTCGGCATCCGTGATGTGGAAATGGTTCGCGAGGTGGTGCGGCAAGGCGGATTCCGTGCAGCGGCTCACCGTTTAGGTATTGCACAGTCGGCCGTATCGGCGCGTATTGCCTTGCTGGAGAAACGTCTTGAGGATCCAGATTTTTGACCGCCAGCAACGGCGGGTGCGCTTAACCGCGACGAGCCGGCGTTTTATCGAACAGGCGGAACGGTTGACCACCTTGCGTGATCGCATTGTGACCGAGCTGCGCCCCGAGGCCGATTACGTCGGCACCATCCGCATCGGGGTTGCCGAAACGGTTGTGCATACGCTACTGCCTAATATATCATGCTGCAACACTTGCATCGTCTATTCTGACGAAAGTATATAGGAAAGTAGGGGTGGAATTTCTATCCATAGGAGAACTCGCCATGCACGACCCATCCAGCGCCCCGGCCCGTCGCCGCTTCATTCCGCTCGTTTTGCTCGCCGGTCTGCTTCAGGCCGCCAGCTCGTTCGCTTGGGCCGCCGACTCCCCGCTGATCGGAATCTGGACCGGAAGCTACACCTGCCAAAGCTTCACGGCGACCCCAGTCACGGGCGCTTTCACCCTGGAAGTCGCCGACCCGGACAACGCGCTGTACCAAGGCGTCGTGCGGTTTGCCGGAAGCGGTGGCACCCGCAGTCCCGAGCAGAATGCCGCCTACAAGGCCATTGGCCGATTTAACGCCCGGGATCGCGGCTTCTCCTTCGTGCCGGACGCCTGGCTCGAACGTCCGGCCGGCTTTTCCAGCATGCCTCTGGAGGGGCGGATCCACGATAACGGCCTGAGCATCGAAGGCACGCTGCGCAATTGCGGTGGCGGCCAGGGTTCGGGGACGTTCGCCGCCCAGCGGCAAGACGCGGACGGAACCTCCGCAAAGCGGTCGCTTGAAGAGTCGCTTGAGGGGCTGATTGAAGCCGCGCAGCCGACTGCGTCGCTCGAACCTTTCTTGGGCGATTGGGAAGGTCAGCTCACTTGCGACCCACCCTCGGAATCCCCTCCTTCCCTGCGCATCAGCCTGATCGGCGCCGGCGATACGATCGCCTCGGCCGCGATCTTGACCGTGCCGCAAGACCCCAGAGGCCCGCACCGTACGCTTTATGGTGGACAACTGGAAACCCCGGATTCCGTGGCCCTGCTTAAACAGGGACAAGTCTATGGACTATACCCGCCACACGGGTCTGTGGGTATTTACCAAGACAAGATAACGCTGGCGCTCGCCGGCTCCGGGGACCAGTTGACCGCCTCCATGCACCCACCGCGCATTGGTGGAACCCGATGCCAAGGGGAAAACATCCCGCTGCGCCGAGTCGGCGTTCCAATCGCACTGCCGCCGGGCGTCGGCCCCGGCGTCTGGGCTGGATACTATTTCGGGGACCACATCGATCTGGCCGAGGTCAAGCTGAACGAAGCGAGATACCTTTGGGGCCGCTCGGGGGCGGAACAGGTGCGAATCGTGTTCGCGCAAACGCCGCAGGGACTGGCGGGGGTCTACGAGCGGGTGCGACCCATCACCGAATCGCCGCTTCGCCAGCACCGTTATGCCGCCACGATCCGCCCGCTGGTGGTCCTGGACGATGGCCGGTTGCTCTTCGCCCAGATGGAGATCTTGCGCGATGAAGGGCGTTCTGCGCCCGCACCGCCGCGCAGCGGCAAAGAGGCGTTCAGTCTACCGCGCCCTCTGATTATCGCCGGCGACGCGGACGGCCATCTCCTCATCGAGGAATACGGCTGGTCGCCCTTCCTGCTCCGTCCCGCAACCGAGGCCATCCAGGCCGCGCTTGACGCCGGCGAGGGACCGCCCCTCGAACTGCCCTCTGGGCTCGGTGGCGCGCTGCGGGCCGCGCCTTCGGTCGACGCGCAGTGCCGCGCCTTGCTGGGCTGGTGGGAACCGATCCTGAGCGGAACCCCGGCCGGATCATCGCGCAGCCCGTGGTCGCTCGAGCGGGGCTTGCCGCTGCTGGAGGATACCGCGTTCGTTCCGGTCTTCGGCCTGCCCTACAGCCTGACCACCGAGACGGAGCGCAACGCACTGTGGAACTTGATTCCTCTTTGCGCGCGTCGGGTCAGTCCGGATTTGCAGTGGGCCTATAGGCCCTTTGAGGGATCAAGCGTTTTCGAGCAGCTCCAGGCCGCACTGATCAATCGCCGGGAATCGGCCGATTGGATCAGCGCCGCGCAAGCTGAAGTCGCGCAGCTTCCAAACGCTTCCGCCAGTCTGGCGCGTCTGGACGCCATCGCCGCGCAAGCGAACCAACGCGCCAAGGAAATCACCCCGGGCGAGCGGGACGCCTTATCCGGGGCGATCGCGACCAAGCGCGACGCCATCGCCATCGCCGTCATGTTGGAGAAGGCGAGGACGCTCGACCGATGGCCAAACAATCTGGAAACGCTACGCGAATTGCGGACGCTGCTCTTGGATGCGTCCATGCGGTCGCTGGCGCCGGACGTTCGGGCGGATCTACGCAGCCGCGCGCGCCAAAAGGCCGATGCGATCGCGACGCCGATTCTCGCCAAAGCGCTCGAAACCGCGCGCGCCGCGCCGGACACCCTCGATGGCCTCGCCGTGGTGACGCGCGCGACCCAGGAGACCGAACGACTGTTCGACTACCTAACTCCCGAACTGGGTCTGGACGCGGCGCGGCGCATGGCCGAACCGATCGGCGCCCGGCGCGAGGCGTTGGTGCGCGCGCCCGCCATCCAGCAGGCGTTTCGCGACGCCCTGATGACGGCCGACATCCACGGCGAGCCGCGCGCGGCGGTGGAAGCCGAGGCAGAGCGGTATGTGGACCGTCGGGTCTTCAGCGGCTCGGCCGCCATCGCCGCCTATCGGGAGGCGGTGCGGGACGCCATCGCGCGCCATGAGATCGCGTCCATCGACTTTGCCGATCACTCGGCGAGCGCGCTCCCTGGAGAACCGACCGCCGAGGACATGCTGCTGGCCGTCAAAGCCCGTATCGACGAAATGAACGATCAGTTGCGCGCCACCCTGACCCGCTGCCGGCAGGGCAACCCGACCGACCCGATCATGGCGGCGGAATGCCTGGCGTTACTGATTGCCGCCGGGCAACGGAGCGATTTTCAGATGCGCATGACCCGGTTCGGCAAAATCGGCTGCGCGACCGCCGTCAATCAGGCGGGCTTCGTTTGCGATTACGACGTCGGCTTTGCGATCGATAGTCCCTGGATGCGCGGACGGATCGGAGATCTGTTGGGCGCTGGGGAAGTCGCGCGGGGACGCTTCGTCCGAGTCCAGCAGGGATGGCTCTTTACCCCGGTGAATTAAGGCGAGCGCTGCCAGGGCGGCGCTCCGCCGCCGATGCGGGTTCGAGAAGAGTCGGTAAACTCCCGACAATCTTTTCTTAATTTGAGGTTGCCATGAGATTATTGATATGATTCAGAAAACTTGTTTCAGTTGTAGAGGGTCAGGTGATTATTTAACCACCGAAAAGCTCCCCCCTCTTCCTGGACAGGCTGGGATGTTCCAAGAAGTTGAAGTACGGAAATACTGCATGGAGTGTGGCGGCGCTGGTAAGGTGTGGTCGCCGGACCTCCCTGATCCCTTCGCCACCACATCGACCGGCTCCAGTCAAAACCAGGCGCATCATGCGGCGAGAAAGGACTTTGAAACCGTCGCTTCGGAGTGGATATTCGCGGCGGTGTTCATTGCCGTTGCCTACTTTGGCATCACCGAAACCGATTTTGAATGGTATTGGTCGGTGGGCGCAGGTTTTCTATCGGGCTTGGCGTGCCAGAAGCTGATGAATGGGCCGTTTCGATTTGTGCTAACCGGCTTGAAATATGTGTTGCTGGCGACCCTGGTCGGCGCTGGTCTGATACTGGCGATTTACTTGCTGTAACATGCTGGTCCATGACGGGCGACGCCGGGACTTCACAACCAATTCCCCATGAGGATGAACGGCACCCAGTAGTAGGGATGGGCGTAGGGAGCCTCAGCCATACACCCTGTATATTTCAATGATGACAGGACAAACCATGCCCCCTACCCCCCAAGCTGGCAATTCTGGATTGATCGCGGTGGCAGCAATTCCCGCTCTCATGTTAACTCTCTAACTCCACCGGATCGAGTCGGGTACGCAGTTGCGTATCACACGGCGCATGCTCTACCCCATACAATCGCTTCAGGTTACCCCGGATGAGCGATTCATCCTGATAGGCCAAATCAAACGGCAGCAACGACGGATACTTCAACCCAAACACCGCCAGACCCGACATCAACGCATCCACCAGCGGAATCGGACACCCAGGACGCGAATCATCGATCTGAGCCAACGCCTCACGCACGATACCGAGCAAACCCGGTGCGGAGAGCGCTTTGCGGAGCTTCGGTAAGGGGGTACGGAGATCGGGTTTAAAAAACTGACGAGTCATGGGCATGAGTCACTCCAAAAGTAGAAGGTTCCTTGGAGTGTATCGGATGGTGAGCGTTACGAAAAGCCTAAATGTGATTTATAAATCTATTAGAGAGTTAACATTATAACGGGAATTGCTGGCGCTATACGGTGACGGAATACCAACAATACGTCGGTCACTGCACGGGGTGTGGGCAGCGGCATGTGGGCGTACTCCCCGAGTGGGTGCCCCGAGGTCAAATGGGTGCCGGGCTGATCAGCGAGATCGGTTTACTCAACGGTCAGTACCGGATG
>SLSP01000343.1 GCA_007130345.1 Thermoflexales bacterium | reverse complement strand
TTGCACAACTCGCGCCACTCGCTGCCGGGGGCCGTGTCCCAGGTATCGGTCACGTTGCAGCCGACGAAGCGATCGGCCTCCCACTCCACGAACGTGCCGCGATAGCCCAGGTAGCCGTTGCCGATCATAAAGTTGCTGCCGGTGGTGACGAACTGTTCAGGATCGAATGTCCTCTCGATGATCTCCCATCCGGTGTCGGTGTGTAAGTTGTTTTGTAGGTTCATACAGATTCTCCTGTGAAAATGGTGGTTAGCAAGTGGTAAAATGTAGGCAAACGTTAGTTTTCCTGGTTGTTTTTTTGAGGCGCGAGATCACAGCCAGAAGGCTTCCTGTTCATTCAGTTGCTTGAGGTTGTACCACATTACCGGTATAACCGCCAGGAGTAGCAAAATTGCCAGCGCGGCCCCCCGCCCAAAGTGCGAGAAGCGGAACATCTGCTTGTATTGCTGGCTGGCGATGACCTCGGTGCCATAATTGCCGTTGGTCATCACGAACACGATGTCAAAAATTTTGAGGATGATGATAAGGACTGAGGTCGTAACCGTGACGATGGTGCCACGAATCGAGGGCAGTAACACATGGAAGAGCAGTTGCATTTCTGACGCGCCGTCAATGCGGCCGGCTTCTAGAATCTCCTCCGGCACGCTCTTGATGGCGGCGGAGAGGATCACCGTCGCGTAGCCGGTTTGCATCCATACCAAAATCGCCACCAGGAAGAAGTTGTTCCACGGGTTAAGCGTGAGCCACGCCTGCGGATCGCCGCCCAACGCGACCACGAGCGCGTTGAGCAGCCCCACCTGCTCTATGCCCGGCGGCCTGTAGAAGTAGACGAATCGCCAGATGACGCCGGCCCCCACGAACGAGATCGCCATCGGCATAAAGATCAACGACTTCGCCAGCGCCTCGAACTTGGAGCGGTCGGCCAGGAGTGCAATGAACAGACCTAATATCACACTGAAGCTCGTGCCAAAGGTTAGCCACAGCAGGTTGTTGCGGAACGCTTCGACCATTTTGGGGTCGGTGAACGCGAAAATGTAGTTGTCCAGTCCCACAAAGGCGGTGCTGCGCGCATCAAAGAAGCTGATGTAGAATGTGCGCAGCGTCGGCATAAAGAGATACCAGCCCAAGATGACCAGCGCCGGCCCGACGAAGGCATACGGACGCAAACGCCAGCACCATCTGCCCGGCAACTGCTCAATCAGCCAGTTCGTCACCAGGAATATGACGCCTACGCCGCCCACGCCCCAAAGGACAGCGATCAACACAGTGACGCCTTGCGGCGCGTTCCCCTGGCGCAGGAAGAGGAATCCCTGCCACATCACCAGGAACGTGATGGTGGGGACTACCAGTGAAATCAGCACCCGCCCCACACTGGTGGTAGTCCAGTCCAAGAGTGTGGAAAGGGTTCCGCTTAGTTTATCTGATGGCATCCTGTTTTTTGCCCTCACATGTTAGGTGTTCTGCTGACTCTATTATTATCGTTGCTGAAAAAAACGCAAGACTCAGGTCGTGGCTCGATACATAACAAAAGCGCCAAGGTATGCTCATGTCCTTGGCGCTAGAGTTGTCATTAAGGGATGGCAATGGAGACTTTATCCCTTGACGGAACCGGCCAGCAGCCCGCGCACGAAGTAGCGTTGCAAGGAGAAGAAGACGGTGAGCGGGAGAATCATCGTGATGAACGCGCCAGCGGTCAGCAGATGCCAGTCCTGGCCGCGCGAACCGACCATCTCTTGCAAGCGTTGCGTCAGCACGGCCACGTCCGGGCGCGCGCCCAGGAACACCAGGGCCACCAGCAGGTCATTCCACACCCAGAGGAACTGGAAGATGGCGAAGGATGCCAGCGCGGGCATCGAGAGGGGCAGAATCAGGCGGATGAAGGTGGTGAAGTGCGAGGCCCCATCCATAAACGCGGACTCCAGGATGTCGCGGGGGAGGTTGCTGATGTAATTGTAGAGCAGATAGGTCGCCAGCGGCAGACCGAAGCCCGTGTGCGCCAGCCAAATCGCCAGGAAGGTGCCGTTGAGTTGCAGGAGGGTGTAGTCCCGCAAGATGGGGATGAGCGCGATCTGCAAGGGCACCACCAGCAGCCCTACTACTATGGTGAAGAAGACCTTGCGTCCGGGGAAGTCCATCCACGCGAAGCCATACGCGGCAAACGCCGCGATGAGAATCGGGATCACCGTTGCCGGCACCGTCACCGCGATGCTGTTCAGGAACGCCTGGCTCAGATCGTCGCCGCTGGCGCGCACTTCCGCGCCGGTGGCGCTGGTATAGGTGAAGTCACGGCCCATCAGCACTTCGAGGTAGTTGTCCAGCACAAAGCGCGGAGTCTCACTTTCTCGTTGTGTCGAAAATGCCGTCCACCACCCGGTGCGCCGCACCTCGTCTTTGTAGCGGAATGACGAGACCAGCAACCCGAATGTTGGCAGCGTCCACACCAGGCAGAGGAACAGCAGGACGCCATTGACTACAATATCGGATATTGTCTTACGTTGTTTCATACCCATTAGAATGCCTCCTGCTCGCCAAACTGCTTGAGGTTATACCACATCACCGGCAACACCGCGATCAGCAGCACGATGGCGACGGACGCGCCGCGTCCAAAGTGCGCGAAGCGGAACATCTGCTTGTATTGCTGGCTGGCAATCACCTCCGTACCGTGATTCCCGTTAGTCATTACAAAAACGATATCGAAGATCTTCAACGTCAGGATCAAGATGGTGGTGCCTACCGTGACAATCGTGCCCTTGATGTAAGGGATCAGGATATTGAAGAAGATCTGCGTCTCCGAAGCGCCGTCAATCCGCCCGGCCTCGAGCAAGTCTTCAGGCACGCCCTTGAGCGCCGCCGAGAGCAGCACCATCGCGTATCCGGTCTGCAACCAGACCAAAATGGCGATGAGGAACAGGTTGTTCCACGGGCGCAACGTCAGCCATGCCTGGGGTTGCCCGCCCACCAGGTCGAGAATTGCGTTCAGCAGGCCGATCTGCTCCTGGCCCGGCGGCTTGTAGAAGTAGATGAAGCGCCAGATGACGCCCGCGCCCACGAACGAGATCGCCATCGGCAGGAAGATCAGCGACTTGGCGATGGTCTCGAACTTGGAGCGGTCGGCCAGGATGGCGATGAGCAGCCCGAAGCCCACGCTGAAGCTCGTGCCGAAGACCAGCCAGAGCAGGTTGTTGCGGAACGATTCCAACATGATGGGATCGGTGAGCGCGTAGACGTAGTTATCCAATCCGACGAAGTTCTGTGTCCGGGCGTCGAAGAAGCTGGCCCAGAGCGTGCGCAGCGTCGGGATGAAGAGATACCATCCCAAAATTGCCAGGGCCGGTCCGATAAAGACATACGGCCGGAGTTTTCCTGTCCATTCGTCAGACATCTGCTCGACCAACCAATTGGTCATCAGGAAAAGGATACCGACACCGCCTACGCCCCAGACAATCGCGATCAATACCGTGACGAGTTTGGGGGCGTTGCCGTCACGTAAGAAGATAAAACCCTGCCACATCACCACAAACGTGATCAGCGGCACGATCAGCGAAACCAATACGCGCCCCACGCCTGTGGTCAGCCAATCCAAAAACCCTTGCGGTTCTGTTGAACGTGTAGTCTCCATACTTTCCATACAATTGCTCCTTTGGTGATGGTAAAAATGTGGGGAGACGGGCACCTGACCCGCGCGCCCGTTCCCCAAAAGTTATGTCAGATTGCAGCCGAGGTTAATCGGGCCATGCAGCGTCGATGCTGCGCATCACCGAATCGATGTTCTCACCGCGCGCGCTGACGAAGTCTACCATCCCTGTCCAGAAGCTACCGGCACCTACGGCACCGGGCATCAGGTCGGAACCATCGAAGCGGAAGGTCGTGGCTTGTTGCAGAATCTCCGCGTAGCCGCGATCCGCGTCGGTGGGGTACCAGTCCAGGGGGGCATCGTTATGCGGGGAGACAAAACCGCCAGCCTTGACCCAGAACTCGGTGGATTCGCCGGTGGTCAGGTATTCCGCGAACTCGCGGACTTCGGGGCGGTCGTTGAAGACGCCGTAGATGTCACCCGCGCCGAGCACCGGGCGCCCAAACGCCGGGTCGATGGGGGGCAGGTAGAAGTAGTCCACATCGCGGCCCACTTCCACGTTGTCGGGGAAGAACGCGGGGATGAAGCTCGCCTGGCGGTGCATAAAGCAGTTCGGCGGGCTGTCGAACATGGGGGTGGGGGCATCGCCGAAGGGCGTGGTCAGGATGGAGGGGACGCCGCCGAAGACATAGTCATCGTTGAACCAGATTTCGCCCATAATCTCAGCCGCTTTCTTGACCTCGGGCGAATCGAAGGGCAGTTCGCCCGTCGTCCACATATCGTACTTCTCCACCGGCTGCGTGCGTAGCATGATGTCTTCCATCCAGTCGGTGGCAACCCAACCTGTGGCACCCGCGCTCTCGATGCCGATGCACCAGGGAACGTTGCCATCGGCCACCATTTGGTCAGACAGGGCCAACATCTCATCCCAGGTTTCGGGGATGGTGTACCCGGCGTCATAGAATTCGGGAATGGGGTACCAGACCAGGCTCTTGACGTTGGCGCGGTGCCATATACCGGACATGATCTCGCCATCGGGGCCTTCCATCATCGCCATATCCAGCCAGGATTGGTCGTACTGCTGTTGGAGATAGCCCGTGTCGAACCAGTCGTTCAGGTCGATCACATGCCCTTGCTTCACGAAGTCGCCGAGCAGCCCAGGCTGCGGGAACGCGGCCAGGTCAGGCGGATTCGCGCCTTCGACCCGCACCAAAATCAGCGTCTCGAAGTCGCCGGAGCCTTCGTACTCCACCGAGATGCCCGTGCGCTCTTCGAAGGGTCGCATTGACTCGCGGAAGCGGCGCGCGTCCTCATCGACAAACGCACCGAAAACCGTTACAACTTGCTCGCCATCATCCACTTCGCGGGGGCCGCATGCAGTCAGCAGCATCGCGAATGCAACAACTACAGCCAGAATGATATTCCAGCGTTTCATAGATAGTCCTCCCTCTGTATGTGATTTGGAATTTGAACGGTACGGCATATCAACGTAAAGTTTCTTCAATGCACCTCCTTTATTCTATTAAGAGCAACTGAATTGATTGGGTAGTTTGCACTACCGTCTCCTCTATTGACGCACGCTCCCAAAGGATGCGCTCCACCATCTGTTGCAAGAACTTGGAGACCTGGCGATATTGGCTCATCTGGGGCCGAAACCGCGCGACCTCAATCAGGGGGAGCGTGTGCGCAATCCACGGATGGTAGGCGGATAACCGCTGATTCAACGCTTGAAACGGCGAAATCTGCGGTGTCCGGGCGTAATACCCGGTGATCAAATCCTCCGATGTCGCCAGGCGCATCAACTCGATGCAGATGTCGGGATGCTCCGCCTGGCGGGTGATGCCCCAGGAGGTGCCTCCCAACGAGGCTACCGGCGGATCATCAGCGCCGGGCCGCGGCAGGGCCACGAAGTTCGCGTGGTGCAACACTATCGCCTCTGACTCCCACCCCGAGGTCTCCTGAATCACGGGATATTCGTAAGTGCCGCCAAAAGACATCGGTACCTCGCCCCGCGCCAGCATCCGCGCCGCCTCCCAACAGTCAAAGTCCGCACCGTCAGGAGGCAAATATCCCGCCGTGTTAAGCTCCTGTAACAGCGCTAACGTTGCGAACGTGGCCGGTTCGGCCACGACCCTCCGCCGTTGACTATCCAGCAGATCGCCGCCCGCGCCCCATACCAGGGTAAACAGCGTGTTGACCGTAGCTTCCCCCGCTTTGGACGAGCCGGACAAGGCGAGAGCGTAGCGATGCCCGTATCGGCGCTTGATCTCTGCCCGGTCGAAGTAGGCTAATACCTCGCGCAATGCGTCCCATGTCTGCGGCGGTTCCAGGCCCGCCGAGGCGAACCAGTCCCGCCGATACCACAGCCCGGTCACGTCGCTCTGCACCGGCATACCGTAAAGCTGCCCGTCGATCACCTGGCTGCGATAGATGCTCGGCTCCAGCGTGGCTTCGAGCGCTTGCCGCCAGGTCGGGGCCAGCGCGTCCAGAGGGCGCAGGTAGCCTTGATGCGCGTACCCGGACAACCAGACACAATCCAGCGAAACGATGTCGGGCGCTTCCCCCTGCGCGGCTGCTGTCCTCAACCTGTAGTGAAATATATCTCCCGCTGGCACTTCAATGCTTAACGCCACAGGGGAGCGGAGGGCGGCGTGCCACGCTTCCACCGCTTGCTCCATCAGCGCGATCCATAGCGCGTCGTTGGCGAAGAAGCGCACATAGGTCGGGGACTTCACAGCCCGGCGCGAGACGAATGTCCCCACGCCCGGCTTGCGGTAGATGATGCCTTCTTGCACCAAGTCGGTTAGGGCGTGGCGTACCGGGGCGCGGCTAATCTGGTAAAGTTCGCAAAATGACTCTTCCGTGGGTAAGCGATCTCCGGGTTGTAAAGCCCCGGTTTGAATCTGCTCTTTGATCAGGGTTTTGAGTTGATGATAGAGTGGGATAGGTTGGTCCCGATTTATCATGACATCATATCTTTTGCCCACATCAGGTTAGAAAAACCTGGAAAAATTACCGTATCTTGGGAATTTACACGACTTTTACAGAATCTTTGGGGTGTTTATGGGGATTTATGTAAGGCTTACACTTTACGTGTAACTAATTGTATTGTACAATAAAATTACGGGGGTGTCAACTACCATTTTGACGAGTCGCTCAACGGAGGGCAAACTATGTCCACAACGACGATTGAAGATGTTGCCAGACGTGCCGGAGTATCCACTGCGACCGTAAGCCGCGCGCTGCGGGGTCTGCCTAACGTCGCGCCTTCGACGCGGGATCGGGTGCTGCGCGTGGCTCAGGAGATGGCCTATGCCCTTCCCGGCATTGGCGCGTCCAGCAAGACGGTGGGCATCATCAGCCTCATGACCGACCAGTGGTTCTTCAACCGCCTCGGCGCGAGCGTGGAAGCGGTGTTGATGTCTCAGGGTTATAACTTCCTCCGCCAGAGCGTCAGTGACGCGGCGGAGCAGACCTCGAAGATCCAACAGTTGGTGACGCAATACCGTGTCGATGGCCTGCTCATCATCACCGTGCCTTTGTCCGAGGAGAGCCTGGCGTTTCTATCGCAGGCAGGTCGTCCGGTGGTGACGATAGAAACGCGGGCCCCGGATTTCCCCGCCGTCTACTGCGACAACATCGCCGCCGCGCGGATGGCAACACAGCATCTCCTCAATCTAGGACACGAGCGCATCGGCGTGATCTCCGGGCTGCCGGATGACCCGGTGGGCTTCTCGGTGCCCAATCAGCGCTTGCGCGGCTACCACCTCCACCTCGAGGCGCAGGGGATTGAGGTGCGGCCTGAGCTTAACGTGCCGGGCAATTTCTCCTACGCCGGCGGTGCCGAGGCAACGGTGCGCTTGCTCTCGGTGCCCCATCCCCCCACCGCGATCCTCGCCTTCTCCGACGAGATGGCGATTGGTGCCATCAAGACGCTGCGGGATATGGGCCTGCGCGTGCCCCAAGACATCTCCGTGATCGGATTCGACGATCAGGATGTGGCGGCCTACGTCGGCTTGACCACGGTGCAGCAGCCGGTGAACGATTTCGGGGAGGAGGCCGTCAACCTGCTGCTGCAACAGCTTAAGGCACCGGAGTCCCCGGTGCAGTCGGTGCAACTCCCCACACGCCTGGTCATCCGCTCGACGACGGGGCCGTTGCGCGAAAAAAAGCGCCCATCCCCAGGATGAGCGCTTTCACCACTAATTCAGCGCGAAGAGGCTTTTTGGCCTGATTTACGCGGTTTCTATTTGCACAGCCAGACGCAAGCCAAGACTACGCAGCAGCGTGTTGAGGCTGGAGAGTTGGGGATTTCCCGCTGAGGACAACATCCTGTAGAGATTCTCCCGATTGAGGCGCGCATCCTGCGCCAGCCGCGTGAAACTGTGCGCTTCCGCAATATCACGCAAGGCTAACAGAAAGATCTCCTGGTCATTCTCTTCGAGCGCGGCATTCAGGTAAGCCGCGGCCTCTTCCGGGTTTGCCAGGGAGGTTTTCAATCCAGTTTCGTACTTAGCTGTAACTTGGTTCATCTTATCCTCCGCAAATAATCTCTCCAATAAGCCCGGGCCAAGTCAATATCCGCAGACTGGGTTTTCTTAACACCACCGTGCAGCAAGATAACTACCGTATTACCCTTGCGTCCCAGATAGACACGATAACCTGGCCCGTATGGAATGCGCAATTCGCTTACACCACGTCCAACGCTTTTACAATCTCCGAAATTTCCAAGTCGGATTCGATTAAGTCGGACACGGATTTTTGCGCGCGCTTGTCGGTCTCTTAATCCCTCTAACCACTCTCTAAAAGGATTCTGACCATCTTGGGTGAGATACTCCAGTATCTCGATAGGCGTATCGTTCATAAGCTAATTGTAGCACAAAAGCTACATATTGTACAGTGCTACTCCGCCTCCACCCAATCCAGCGTGCGCTCGACGGCGCGCTGCCAGCCCCGGTAAAGCTCCGCCTTGAGCGCGTCGTCCATCCCCGGTTCGAAGGTCTTGTCCACGCCCCAGTTCTGGCGCAGCGCGTCGAGATCTTGCCAGAATCCGACCGCCAGCCCTGCCGCGTAAGCCGCGCCGAGCGCCGTCGTCTCGGTGACGGTGGGGCGCACAACCGGCACGCCCAGGAGGTCAGCCTGGAATTGCATCAGCAGCTCATTCGCCACCATCCCGCCATCCACTTTGAGCGATTTGAGCGCGACGCCGGAGTCCTTCTCCATCGCTTCCAGCACATCGCGGGTCTGATAGGCGGTGGATTCGAGGGCCGCCCGACAGATGTGCTGCTTGGTGATGTAGCGCGTCAGCCCGACCATCACGCCACGCGCGTCGCTGCGCCAATAGGGGGCGAAGAGGCCGGAGAACGCGGGCACGACGTACATCCCGCCGGCGTCATCGACCTGGCGGGCCAGTTCTTCGATCTGCGGCGCGCGGTCGAAGAAGTCCAGGTTGTCGCGCAGCCATTGTACCAACGCGCCAGTGATAGCGATGGAGCCTTCGAGCGCGTAGACGGCGGGCGCGTCGCCGAACTTATACCCCATCGTGGTGAGCAGGCCGCTCTTCGATGGCACGATCTCCGTGCCGGTGTTGAGCAGCATAAAGCAGCCTGTGCCGTAGGTGTTCTTCGCCTCGCCCGGCGTAAAGCACGTCTGCCCGACGAGGGCCGCCTGCTGGTCGCCCAGGTCGCCGGTCACGGGAATCTCCTCGCCGAACGGGCCTTCTGCGCGGGTGAAGCCGTAGGGTCGCGCCGCGCTCGAGGGCCGAATCTCCGGCAGCATCGCGCGGGGGACGCCCATCACGCTGAGGATGTCGTCATCCCAGTCGAGGGTCCGCAAATCCATCAGCAGCGTGCGGCTGGCGTTGGTCACGTCGGTGATGTGCGCGCCGCCTTTCGGCCCGCCGGTGAGCCACCAGATCACCCAGGTGTCGGGCGTGCCGAAGAGCGCGTCGCCGTGGTCGGCGGCCTCCCGCACGGCGGGGACGTTCTCCAGCAGCCACTTGATCTTCGGTCCGGAGAAGTAGGTCGCCAGCGGCAGTCCCACCGTGTCCCGGAAACGATCCAGGCCCAGGTCGCTCTCTTTCGCCAGCGCGTCGCAAATGGCCTTCGTGCGCGTGTCTTGCCAGACGATAGCGTTGTACAACGGCTTGCCGGTCTTGCGATCCCACACGATGGCCGTCTCGCGCTGGTTGGTGATACCGATGGCGGCGATCTCACCACTGGGTATGTTGCCCTGGGTCAGCGTCTGACGCACCACCTTCTGCGTCTTCTCCCAAATCTCCAACGGGTCGTGTTCCACCCAACCGGGCTTGGGGTAAATCTGCGCGTGTTCCTCATAAGACCACATCACGGGATGTCCGCTGTGGTCGAAGAGAATACAGCGGGTTCCGGTCGTCCCCTGGTCAATTGCAGCGATGTATTTTGGCATAGAATCCTCCTAAAAGGTTGACTGTAACCGCTCAGGCAAGGTAGCCGACAACGAATTTTTGAACGAATAAACGAATGGAGGCCGGCTTAACGCGCGGTTTTCGTCCTTCCGAGACCTGAATTCGTTTATTCGTGGCCCTCATTCGTTGTCGGCCAGCTTGCCTCTGAACAGTTAAGGTTGATTATAGCTTAAAGTTGTTGTAAGCAGATCACTGGCTCTTGCGCCAGGAGTTCCCGCAGAACCGTGAGGTCGGGCAGGGCCAGCGTTTGCTCGAAGGCGGCGTCAATGGCGGCGCGGGTGGCGTCGGTGTGCATGTGGGGGAAGGGGAGCAGGGTCTCTTCACACAGACGGTCATACGTGGCCGCCAGGGTTTCCCGCTGATCTGGCGTGAGGGCCGGGATATTCAGCACCGGCATCGCCGCCAGGGACGGTTTTTTGAAGTCAACCCACGCGCCTCTTGTCTCATCGCGTGAGGCCAACAGAATTAACAACCCTATCGTGGAATTGAGCCACAAGGTTAAGATTTTTTCGGCGACGGCATTGGTGCTGGCATCGTGGAAAGCAAAACTCCACCACACGTTGGCGAGGGTTTCTCGTGGAAGATAGACTGCGACGACGTGTTGTGTATACAACCACAAACGTTCCCCTAGGAGCACTTTACCGGCTAACGGCCATAGTTGCGTGGCTTTGCGCAACGGACGTCCCGGCTTGGCTTCAGCTAACGGTGTGAGATATGCGTTAGGAGTCTGGGCCAAAGTCCGCACATCTGTGGCCTTGTGTCCCCAAAAGGTCGGATAAGCGGTTTTGACATCCGTTAGTTCAAAACCGTCGTAGATGTCGCGGCGATCCGGCCCCAGTGCGCCCAAGTTCTGCAAAGCGGTCAGCGGAAGAGAGGTGTGCTGGGCCTGCCCCGGAATCCAGAGGCGCTGATATTGTAGAAGCTGATAGGCCACGCGGGTCACATCCGGTTGCGCAAAAGCACAGGTCAACATCCAGCTTTCCCGGTCGCGCAAAGTGCCCCACGAGAAGGCCAGCGCCACGCCGACTTTTTGAGCGCCGATTTTCAGGGCAACCGCGCCTTGTCCGTGTTCGACATCGGGAGGCGTTTGCGCGCTCAGTTGGCGCACGATGGCGGCGGCTTCGATGGCGGTTTGCGGGTTGCGCCACAAGTTCAGCGCGATGACCTGGGCATTTGGGGGTTGGGTCGTCTCCGGCGGACACGGAAGCTCTTCCTCCAGGGCCGTTTTGCGGGCAATCAGCAGCACCTCGCTCAAGCTGGTGCTTTCGGAGAAGTTCCATTGCGCAGGGTCTTGGCTGGCGATGATATACTCCACCTGATAGTGTTGCTTGAGCAAATCGCGCGTCTTCCCCCACGCGATGCCGGAAATCAACGCTTTGGGCAGCACCAACGCGATGCGCCCGCCGCAGCGGAGATACCGGTCGCCGATGGCGACGAAAACCGCTCCCAATCCGGCGGTGGCGCTGGCCGAGATGTCGTGGGCATTGAGCAAGCGACGGAGTTCGCACTGCATCTTTTTCCGCTCCGCTTTTGGGGACGAGCCAAAGAGCAGATTGCCGCCGACGCTGCGGGTGAACGGCGGATTCATCACGCACAGGTCGAGGTCTGGCGGGCGGGGGATTTCGACGGTTTCTGCGCCGCGCCCGGTCACTCGTTCCCCCGGCTTGATCGCTCCGAATACATCCGTGAATCCGGGCATCGCGGCTTGGGGGGGGCGCAAAAACTCGAGGCTGCCCAGGCTATGTCCCTTGCCGCCCAGGGGCAGACTGATCAGGTTCATCTTCTGGAACGTGCTTTCTGGCATCCGCATCGCCAGGGTAGACGCGGTGAGGTGAATGGCCGAGGCCAGTACGTCGTAGCCGTGAATGACCGCCTCGACTAGCGCGCGATGCAAACGGTTGAGTTCCAGTGGGACATCTGCGGCAATGGCGGCGTTGATGTAGTTGTTGGTCAGCGCCTCGGCGGCGGCCATCAGCAGCGTGCCGGTGCCGCACGCGAGATCGGCGATTTTGAAGTGCGGCAGCGCGTCCAAATCGTGCCACGCGATAGGCCACTCTTCCGCGCGCAGCGCCAGCCGCAACAGCAGCGTGGCGGCGGGGATGGTGGTGTAGTACGTGCCTAAGTATTTTGAATCCGCAAGCAGCCGGTGATAGACGCGGCCCATCAGATCGTGCCGGAGCGCCGCTTTGTTGCACACAATCGTCTTGGCGGCGTCAATGAGGGTCTGGAACGCCTTCATATCCTGCGTGGCCGTCAGGTCAATAATCTGCTCGCGCGCGACGTGGAAGATGGGATAGTAGTTGATCTCCTCAATAATCATGCGCCAATGCGCGGCCAATGCGCCGATGACATCCCTTTGGCCCTCGATCCGCTGTAACGCCAGCACGCGATTGTCAGACAAGGCCAGGATTTCCTGAAACACCAGCGCGTTGGTAATCACCAGACCGCTGATGTGCGCCACCGAGACGATATACTGATGCGTCTCCTTGAGGTTCGCGGGTTGGGAGAGGCCCAGGGTTTTCGCCAGCCGGTGGATAACGCCCATTTTGGTGACGATGGAGTACGCGAACCGGTCAATGGCCGCGTCCAACACCGCGACCGCCTCCGCGACAACGTCTTCCTGAATCAGATGATAAAAAGCCGCGTCTAAGGTATCTTTCAGGTAATCAATGCCGCCGGTCACATAGCCAAACGCTTTGGACTCGGTGATCACGGCAAGCGCAAACTCGCACTGCGCCAGCGCGCTCTTGACATCGGAGGCGTGGCGCACATGCGCGGGATAGACTACCGCGATGCCGATCTGCGCGATGCCCTGCTCAATGCGGGCTTGCGCGGCTTGAAAGGCTTGCTCTCTGGCTTGGGGAACATCGTCCACCTTGCCTTCCAGGACAACCCGCAAGCCGGTATAGTCCACCACAATGTCCGGCATCTTGCGGCGGCGCGTCTTCCCCTGGTGGGTAATGGTCTCCGGCACGCTGACAATCCCGCGATCTTGTAGCAACTCTGCCAGGTAGATATTGAGGACTTCTTCACGATAATGCGGCATCAAGGGTTCCTGTGGATAACGCTAAGTTCGCAACAATTAGCCGCCCTTATCACGGAATACACAACGAATCGGCCACGCGGATGTAGTTGGGGTCGGCGAGGCAGTTGCACGCGGCCAAATCGCGCACGTTCACGTCGAATTTGCGCGAAACGCCGTAGAGCGTGTCGCCCATCTCGATGACGTAGGTTTCGCGGCAAGTGCATTGGCGGCAAGCCGGCCCACCGGATTGCGGGGGGCAGGTCGGGCCAGGCGGCAACGTCGCCGGGACGTGGGGGATCGCCAGCACCGCGCCGGGGTGGATCAAGTTGCTCTTGAGGATGCGGTTCTGCGAGGCAATGGCCCACGGATCGACGCCGTAGCCCCTGGCGATGCAGAAGAGTGTGTCGCCCGGCTGGATGGTGTGATGCGTCAGAATCATCCAGCCATCGGCGGCGGCGCGCGGCGCGGGGATGACCAACAGTGTCCATAATAACAGGCTGAGGACGGCATAACGGGTGAGTCGGTACATAACAGACCTCCTTGTGTGAGCTTACAACGCATCCCCAATGAGGATGCCAATCAAGCCGATGATGACGCCGAGATGCAGCAGCAGGCCGGTTTGGGCCAGCCATCCGATCACAGGCCAGGGCGGCAGCAAGTTAATGAACATACTCACGATGACAAATACCACGCCGACCATAACCGGCAGGCCCTTGCGTTGTGCCAGAAATTCGCTGACTTTTTTCAACAGATCGCTCAAAAATGTTTGGAGTTTCATCGGTGTCTCCTATGAAAATGGCATAATGTAGGGCGAACTTTGGTTTGGTGCATGCTGCCACAATTTTCGCCCCCGTTGGTGAACCGCTGGCTCGTGGGGACTTCTAGTAAAATTGTACCACAGCCCCACTTCCCCGGCAAACAAACAGGGGGCGCGATCTCCGCTGTTTATCTGGGAGGTGAAGGTGTGTGAATCACGCCCGTTTTTGCACTTAACCTCTGGCGTAAATGCTGTATAATGAGCGACGCGGCATTGGGATGTCCAATCAGAAGGGACGTTTCTGTGAACCGCAAGCTCGCCAATGACAATGAAACTATTCGAAAGGGGAATGTTTTAATGGAAGAAGAACTGCCTATCAGAAGACGAGAGATGTATATGGAAGAGGAAATCGATCTGCGAATTTACATCGATATACTGCTCGCGTGGTGGTGGTTGATAGCTCTGGGCGCGGTAGTGGTGGGGGTCAGCGCGTTTATTGTCACATCGCTGATGCCACCAGTATACGAAGCGTCCGCGGGCGTGGTATCGGTTAGAAGTCGGGTGGAAGTATCGTTGGGTTCAGGCTTCGAGACGATTACTGAAGATAGTGCAGCCTACGGGAGCATGATTGGAGCCGGCGCGGTTATCGAGCGCACGAAACAACGGCTCAATACCCTGGCCGGGATGGTGCGCAACGGTATAGTCGCGCAGCAAGTAGCTGAGGAGTTGAGCGGTGTTTTGGACGAAGAAGAACTCGATCCTGCTGTATTGCTAGGTCGGGTCAAGGGGCGAGTGCTATCCCTGGAGGGCGGTGGCGATAGTGACACCATAGAAATTGTGGTTTCTCATCCAGATCCGCATATAGCGGCCTTGATTGCCAACGCTTGGGCCAGAGCTTATGAGGTTCACGTCAACCGCATTTTTGGCATGGCGCAGCTCACGCCGTTTGGCGATATTGACCGGCAAGTGCAAAACGCGCGCGCTGACTATGATGTGGCGCAAGAGGCATACTTGAGATTCCTCTCCGAAGACGACCAGATTAGTGAAATCCAGCGTCAGGTAGAAGAGGAAACCATCATTGTCCAAAACTTGCGTCTCGCGCGGCAAACGGCTATCGCGGCGGTGGTGGATAAAGAAGTCCAAGTGCGCGAAGCGTTAATCGACGCCTATTTGAGCGATGCGCAGGCCAACCGCTTGTTTGCGTTTGAGAGAGGTCAGGCGGCCAAACGTGCGATCTTGGGGTCTATGATTGATGGGGAAATTGCCAACCGTATGGCCGTTATCGAACGAGATCGCGCCGTTCGCGAACAGTTGTTCAGTTCTGCCATCGACGCGGAAGTTGCCGCGCGCCTGCAAGTATTCGAGCATGAGCGAGATGGTCTACACGCCGCCCTGGATCGTGACTATGCCCGCCGGCAGCAACTCGAAGAGTTGTTGATGGAGGCGCGCATGATGCGCGAGCAACTGATCGCCGGGGGCGAACCAACGGCCCGCAGCAATGGATTGGCACTGATCGCGCTAAAATCGCGCGTATTCAACGTAGCCGATAGCTTGCCATTTGACCGCCTGGATCTGCAAGCAACGTCTATTGATGCCCTGAACCCTGCCCGTAGTGCCACCGAGCAAATCGCCGATCTTAACGGCTTGATCACGGCGATGGAAGACGAGGTGCTGCGTCTGGACGGTACAATTCAGCAAAGAGCGCTGGCCCGACTATCTGGTGAAGGCTACCAGTTTCTTGACTTGCTATCCCCCGATCACCTGAGCCTGGTGCATATCGAAGACCTGGATGGCGTTGTCGCCGCGACCAATCCGCTCTCTCCGACCTTGGGGAATTTTATCCTGGAGCTTTATGTCAGTATGTTCGAAGTTGGCCCAATGGCGTTAGCCGCGCAGAACGTAGCGACGGATACACAGCTTTTTGCGGAAATTGAACGGCTCTACCCAGAACTGTACACGCGGGATGCCTGGATGGGCCTGATTGACCTAATTCCCGATACGCCGGAACTGGTCAGTTTGGCTAATCAAATGGCTGATGACCTCTTGAAATTGCGAGGTTTGGAAGAGCTGATGGCTTTCTCTGTGGCGGATGAGCCGCTCTCCTTAGAAATCGGTGAGCGCGAGCTACGCATCCGCGCCCTGGAAGCGAATATATCGCGGTTGACCCAACGGCGCCGAGATTTACAGCAAGAGCGTGATTTGGCGTGGCAAGTGTATTCAGGATTGCTCTCCAAATCGCAAGAGGTCGCTATTGCGGCGGCTTCTGAGGGCAGCGAGGTGCGCTTCGCCTCGCCGGCTGTGCCCCCGCGCAGTCCAGTAGGTCCCCGTCGGATGATGAACACCGCAGTGGGCTTGGCAGTGGGCCTTATGGGCGGTACGTTCGCGGCGTTCCTCTTCAGCTATCTGGAATTGGACAATGATCCCCGTGCTTTGTGGGCGCAATTGACTAAGAAAGGGGCCGCGTCTCCGGCATAATATCGTGCAAAAACATCTTGATAGGACAAGCTTGTTGTTATTTTCGGACAACCACTTAGGGAGAAAAGGATAACGCATGGAAGAAGAACTGACGATGGATATAGACCTGCGCCTATATTGGCGGTTATTTCTGCGTTGGTGGTGGTTACTCGCTTTGACCGCGATATTGGCTGGCGGGGTGGCTTATGGCGTGAGCCGTTGGATGCTGGAACCCGTCTATCAGGCATCTGTGCAACTGTTAATTCAGCCGAGTACGTCTTATGGGAGTACTAACTATCAGGACATTCTTGCCGGGCAGCGGGTGGCGGCGACTTACGCCGAAATCCTCAACAGTCGCCCAGTTATTGAGAGCGCGTTTCGAGAGCTGGGATTTGATATGATGCAGATTTTACAGTTTTCCGAAACGGACTATCCTGTTAGCATGACTGTGCAACCTTTGCGTGATACGCAAGTCATCGAAATCCTTGTAGAAAGCAAGGATCGACGATTGGCAATGGATTTCGCCAATCAAGTGGCACAGACCTTCATCGAGTACAACCAGGATCGCCAGGTAGATCGTTTTCGGGCCACACAGCAGGAAATTCAGCAACAAATTGATTTGGTCGATGCCGACCGTGCCCGGTTGGAACAACGCCTCGAAGGTGTCTCCGACACCATAGAACGTGGGCAGATTGAAATTCAGATCGCTCAACTGCGTGAAACCCTTTCACGGTATAATACCGTATATCAGAACGTCACCTTAACCCAGTTGCAATCTGTGGATCTGATCAGTGTAGTGGAACCGGCTCGCTTTCCGCGTTCTCCTGTGCGTCCTCGTGTGATGATGAATACTGCTATTGCCGGTATGCTTGGTGCGATGGTCGCCGTGGGCGGTATCGCGCTTCGGGAGATGCTGGATACCAGCTTGCGCAGCCCTGAGGAGGCCGAATCTCTCACCCAGTCGCCGGTTTTGGGCAAGATTTGGTATGAAGAGGGTATCCCCAATGGTGATGGCCCTCAAATTGTGCTTCACAAACCACTTTCGCTTACAGCAGAGGCTTTTCGTCTATTGCGGGCTAACTTGCAATTCGCGGCGGTAGATAAGCCCCTCAAAGCTGTGCTGATATCCAGCCCCGGCCCCACTGAGGGCAAATCAACCATCTCGCTGAACCTGGCCCTGGCTTTGGGGGCTACCGGGATGCGCGTGATTATTATTGATGCTGATATGCGCCGTCCTAGAATTGGCGAATATGCGGGTGTTGAGCGTGAACCCGGCTTAAGCGGGCTTCTGTTAGACCGCGATGGTGATATGGAGACTTACCTGCACACGATGGTTGGGACTGAAGCCGTGCGTGTGCTTCCCGCCGGCCAGTCTCCTCCCAATCCCACAGAGCTTCTCGGATCCCGGCGCATGGCCGAGGTGTTGGCCGCGTGTCAGCAACTTGCCGATATCGTCATCGTGGACTCGCCACCGGTGCTCGCCGCCGCCGATGCGGTTGTGTTGGCGGCGCAGACGGATGGCACGCTGCTGGTTATGCAACCGGGCAGTAGTGATCGCAAGGCTGTGAGTCAGGCTGCGGAACTGTTGCATCGTAGCGGTGCCCATATCCTCGGGTCTGTCCTGAATAAGGTTCAGGTTAACGGACACGGTTATTACTACTATTCATACTACTATACTGATGAGGACAAGGCTTCTCCTGGTAAGTTCCGTTGGCCCTGGCATAAAAAAGAACAACGACAACGCAAAGCACATCAGCAGCACGCGGCGTGACACGAT
>SLSP01000204.1 GCA_007130345.1 Thermoflexales bacterium | reverse complement strand
CTGGACGTGGGCGCAACGAACCGCGTGGGGGCCGGGCTGCTGCGCCTGCCCCTGCTCTCCGGCGCCATCCGGCGCCAAATCCAGGCCGAAGTCGAGCACATCCGGGCATCGATGGAAGGGCTGTTTTGATGAGCGTTGAGCGTGAAGCGCGAAGCGTGAAGCGTCAAACGTCAAACGTCAAACGTGAAACGTCAAAATTCGCCATAAAAAGGATGCTCCTGGCCTTTGTAAGCAAATCCAGATAACGACTTTTTGACGTTTGACGTTTGACGCATGACGTTTCACGATCTGTTGTGTACATACGAGGATGAACCATGTAAGGAACTGAAGGAGCTACCCTATGAAACAACCGAAGATTCCCAGGCCCACCATCCGCCGCAAACCCAAACCCGGCCTCAAATCCCGGCCCAATATCCTGCTCATCGTGCTGGACACGCTGCGCGCGGATCGGCTGGCGTGTTATGGCTACGAGCGCGCCACATCCCCGCACATCGACGCCTTCGCCGCGCAGGGAACGCTCTTCGAGCGCGCTATCGCCCCGGCTCAGTGGACGATTCCCTCGCACGCCTCGTTTTTCACGGGGGAGTATCCCACGACGCATCGAACGGTGCAGATTTACGACAAACACTCGCCCCACTACCCCACCGTGGCCGAATTGTTGCAGAAGAGCGGCTATCACACCCTTGGCATCAGCAATAATCCCTATTTGGGCGTTATCGAGAACGACCTGGATCGCGGCTTCGAGCAATTTTACAACTACAGCGGCCTCTTCCCGGAACGCCCCGACATCGGCGAAACGCGCCCAAGCGTCCTGGGGCGGCTGATGCAGCGCGTGGGCCGGACACTCAACCGGCTTAATGGCCCCATCCAGCACGCGCTGACACACAACAACCTGCTGCTGCGCATCGCGCTGCACCCGCGCATCGTGCCGCTGTGGAATCGCCACATGAACACGAAGGGCCGGAACCGCCAATCCCTGCGTGACTTCGAAGGGTATCTCAACACGTGGGAGAGCAAAGAGCGCGAACGGCCCATCTTCGCCTTCATCAATCTGATGGAAACGCACCTGCCTTACGGCCCGCCGCCGCGCTTCATCCGCCGCTTCGCGCCCTATTACTCCCAAAGCCCGGAGGCGCGACAGTTTATGCAGGCGTACAATCTGGAGCCGTACCAGTGGATGGTGCCGCTGGCCGAACCCCTCACAGAGCTACAGCATCGCGTTCTCAACGATATGTACGACGCCGAAATCGCCTACGAGGATCAGCTTTTAGGCGGGCTATTCGAGTACCTCGATCAGCCGCGTGTCCGCGAGAACACGCTGGTCATCCTCACCTCGGATCATGGCGAGGGGATGGGGTATCACGACTTCGTCGGCCATTCGCTGGTGGCCTACGACGACCTGCTCCACGTCCCGCTCATCATCCGCTATCCGGGCCGCTTCCCCGCAGACCACCGCGAGAAGACCTTCGTCTCGCTGCGGCGCATCTTCCACACCATCCTGGAAGCCGCCGGGGTGGAGCCGGAGACCTTGCTCCCGGCGGACGAACATCCGCCCTTTGAAGTCGCAAAATTGAGCCTGGCCCGCACGGTAGAAGGCCGCGATCCAGAAAACGGCCTGTTGCTCGCGGAGGCGTATACGCCAGATACCCTCGTCAAGGTGATGGAGATGGAGGAACCGGAGAACATTGACCGTTTCCGCTGCCGGGAGATGCGCCGCGCGGCGTACCGCGACCACCACAAGCTAATCAGCGTCGGCGGCGAGCCGGATGAGCTATTCGACCTCGCGGCCGATCCGGGGGAATTGCACAACCACATCACGGCGCATCCCGACATAGCGGAGGAGCTGGCCCGGCAGATCGAGGCCCTGGTCGCCGGGGCGGAACAGCGCCATCACCACAATGGCAACGGCGGCCAAATCGATCTGGAAGACAGCGAAGTGGCCGAGCGATTGCGCAAGCTCGGCTATCTGGCGTAGACGCTTGCCCGCCGGTTAAGACTCCCGAAGTCTGCGCCTGGAAGGCCGGAGGTTATTTACCTCCGGCCTTGTGCATGGGGGGCGGTAGTCTTAAAACCCATAAAAAGATGATACTAATCTGACAAATTTGACTTTTCGCGTTTAGCTGGTTATACTGGATATATGAGGGATGGCCCGTGCCAACTCAGACTCCACAGCCAGACCACCCCCCAATCCAACTCCCAGGCAGTTCAGTTACGGTGATGTGCAATGTGTTTTGCCAAGCTAAGGAGGTATCAAATGAAGAACCAGCATTCTGCCGTGGTATTTGTACTGGCATTGGGAAGCGCGCTCTTGATCGTTATGGGGCTGTTCTTTTTCGGCGATATACGCTCAGGCGCAGCGCATCCACTGGACACGGGCGGGGCAGGCCCCGCGCTGACGTTCACAGGACTCGCGGAACGCTTACACTCCGCGCTATCTTGGGTACAGGTCGCCGAAAGTCCCCTCACGCAGGCGGCGCCGCCGCCGGTGGATCGCACCGCGATCTCTGGCCCGTTTCAAGCTCAGGCTGATTTGGTGTTGGAGAAATGGACGACGCCGGGTTACGCGCGGCCTGGCGGGGTGGTCAACTACGGTCTCTATTACCGCAATTACGGGGTCGTCGCCGAGAACACGGTCATCACAGATACGCTGCCGGAGTACACCACCTACGCCGGGGACAACAGCGGGTTCCCCTACACCATAGCGGACAATCAGATCATCTGGAACGTGGGCAATGTGGAACCCCACACGGGCTTTGAATTCATCGTCACCCTCAACGTGGATGCTGATGTACTGCCAGACATGCCGCTGGAGGCGAATTGCGCCACCATCAGCACCAGCACCCCGGAAGAAATCTTGGACAACAATACGGATTGTACTTCTGAACCGGTGTCTGTGTTGGAGGATGATGTCGATATGGGGGTGATGGTCCAGGTTCGCCCGCACGATCCCACGCCGGGACACGAGTTCATCTACGATATCCAGGTGTGCAATCACCGGGGCACCGCGGCCGGGCCGATCTGGCTCACGAGCACCCTCCCTATTCACACCAGCGTCGTGGACTGGTACCACGATCATCCCCACAAGGTGGGCTGGCAGGAAATCCCAGAAGCAGCCGAAGGCGCGCTGGTGTTCACCACCGCCGGTTTTCCCGGCACGCTGTGCGATAGTTTGCACCTGCGCCTGCGTCTGGATGACGACGCGCCGTTAGAAACCCGCCTGGAGCACCACGTCGCCCTCGCGGTGGCGGAGGATGTGCAGCCGGATGATAACGAATTTCTCAATGAGGAAGCTGTCGTCGGCCCACCGCGCTACGATGTTGGCATCGACAAGCAATTTCTGCAAGGCGTCCTCACACCCGGCGGGTGGATACGCTATCGCGTCAACTTCTGGAATAACGGGAATGTGGCGCATCCCCTCTGGATCACTGACACGTTGCCCGCCGCCCTCAGCTATATACCGGAAAGCGCCTACAGTCACGATGGGCAACCCTTCCCGCCAATCGACATCGTCGGTTCGGACGTTGTTTGGGAGGTGAGCGAGATAGCTGTCCAGAGCGGTTTCGGCTTCGATTTCGATGCGGGGATTAGCGCGAGCCTCGTTGAGCCAGGCGATTGGGTCTACAACTGCATCCACGTCGAGGGGCCAGAACCGGACGCTCATCCATCCGATAACACAAGCTGTTTCTGGAACCAAATTTTTGAAGCGGGTGGCCCCAATCTTGCCGTGGAAAAAGAACATTGGTGGCATAAGGACGGGCAGTTGGGCTACATTATCCACTTCTACAACCTGGGCGATATATCCAGTGCCGAGGTCTGGATCACTGACACCTTGCCCGCCGACACCCAATGGGATGGCTGGTGGGGGATGCATTTCGATTGGAGCCGCCTGGAGCAGGAGCCGTTGAGCAGCGACGTGCTCGTCTGGCAACTGTCCTATCTCGCGCCCGGCGAGTATGGCACCCTGGAATTCGCTGTCAACCTGAATGAGCCGGGTGCGCCGCTGCGCTGGTATACCAACACCGTCGAGATCGCATCCCCATACTCCGATATCAACCCCGACAATAATATCTATCACGAAATAGCCTTCAGCGGCGGCGAGGTGCAATGGGTGGACTTCAAGGTCGGTGAAGCGCACGTTTGGGGTTGCGCCTATGCCACGCCGGTCACGGTGACGACGGCGAGCGCGGAGAAGGTTTTCTGGGATACGTGTTGGGATGAATGGGACTTCCCCGACACCTTCGATCCGGGCGACACCATCACGGTGACAGCCGGCGCGGGCCTGCAACCTGTTATTGCGCACGTTCCCTTGCCCTTCACCGCCGAGACCTCCTCAAGCGACAACACAGTCTGGGGGCAAGTCGGCGTCTCTTACGAGGCCATCGAAGTATATCTATCGGGCTTTGGTAGTCACTGGACGACCAGCGATGGCGACGGCTATTACAGCGTCACATTCGACGATATGCCGCGCAACGCTGAGGGCGAGGTGAACTACCACGCGGAGATCGATTACGCTCACGTCGTCTTCCGCCGCCGCTTCCAGATGCCCGCGCCGCAACTCACCGCCAGCTTCGATCAGAGCGCGTTGCGCATCCCGGTCAACGGCTCGGTTAGCTTCACCGACACCTCCACCAGTGACGCCAGCGAGATCGTCGCGTGGCAGTGGGACTTCGGCGATGGGGAAACGAGCGCCGTGCAACATCCTACCCATACGTACACCCAAACCGGAGAATTTACCGTCACCCTCGTGATTACCGACGACCTCGGCTATAGTGATAGTGCCTGGAGTCATATCAGCGTGGTCGTGGTGCCTTTGCGGGTATGGCGCGTCGTGCCGAACTATGGTTTCAACGATACCACGACGCCCATCACCATCACCGGGCGGCTGTTTGCGGATGGCGCGACCGTCGCCCTGATGCGCGGCGACATCGTCGAGCCGCTGACCGCGACTTACGTTGACGCGAACACGCTCCACGCCACCGTCCCGGCGGGCCTGCTGCCGGGAACCTACGGCGTGCGCGTCGCCAACCCTACCCCCGACGGCCAGCGCGACACGCTGCTCTCCGCCTTTACCGTCCTCTCATCGGCTCCGCCGGTGATTACCTCGGTCAGGCCAGGCCAGGGGACGCACGTTGTATGGATTGACTCTGAACCTGTGACTCGCTCGTTCACGCTGGACATCTACGGCAGTAACTT
>SLSP01000123.1 GCA_007130345.1 Thermoflexales bacterium | reverse complement strand
CTTGAGGCGTTTGTACATCTGCTTGTAGACGCGCTGATAGAGGCCCTCGTAGATGTCGCGGTTGGCCGGGTTGGGTGTGAACACCTCGCCGACGCGCGTCATCGCCTTGACCGCCGAGGCGAAGTCCGGGTGCAGTCCCAGGCCCACAGCGGCATCGATGGCCGCGCCCAGGCCAGAGGTCTCGTAAAGGTGCGGGCGCGCTGTCGGCAGATTGAAGACATCCGCCGTGATTTGGAGCGCGGCATCGCTCTGGGAGCCGCCGCCGGAGACGCGCAGTTCGGTGATGGGTACGCGACTGCGGCGCTCGGTGCGCTCCTTGCCCTCGCGCAGCGCGTAGGCCAGTCCCTCGATGATGGCGCGATACAGGTGCGCCCGTGTGTGAACATCCCCAAAGCCGATGATGGCGCCTTTGGCTTCTGGGCCGGGGGTGCGCAATCCCGGCGTCCAGTACGGTTGTAGCATCAGCCCCATCGAACCCGGCGGCACGCGGTTGACCAGGTCGTCGAAGAGCGTCTCTGGCTGCGTGCCTTGCATCTCCGCCAGGCGGCGCTCTAGCTGGCCGAACTCCTCTTTGAACCAACTCACCATCCAGTAGCCCCGGTAGATTTGCACCTCCAGGCTGTAGCGGTCGGGCACGGCGGCGGGGTAGGGGGGGATCAGGGGGATGACTTCGATATAGCGGCGATGGGTCGTGTTGATGGTGGCCGTCGTCCCGTAGCTGAGGCACCCGATGTGCGGTTCCAGGCTGCCGGAGCCGAGCACCTCGCACGCCTTGTCGGCGGCGGCGGCGATGAGGGGCAGTCCGGCGGGGATGCCGGTGGCCTCGGCGGCTTCGGGCGTGATCTCGCCCAGGGGCTTGGCCGGGGGGATGAGCCTGGGCAGCACCCGGCGCTCCATCGGCACCGCCTGCCACTTCCAATCCCAGGGCCGCCCCCAGTCCTGGCGTTTGTAATCGAAGGGCAGATACCCTACCTGGCTGGCGACGGAGTCCACAAACCGGTGGGTGAGCTTGTAGGTCAGGTAGCCGGATAGGAACAGGTATTTGTGGGTGGCCTGCCAGATTTCCGGCTGATGCACGCGAATCCAGTTGCACTCGCCCTCGGCCTGGAGGTAGGCGACGGTGGGCGCGATGCCGAGCACCTTGAAGGCCAGGCCCCACAGGCCCTTGACCGGCGGCAGGCCCTCGGTGCGGCGCTGATCGAGCCAGATGATGGCCGGACGCAACGGGCGGCCTTCCCGATCCACGTTGATCATCGTGGCCCGTTGCGTCGTCAGCGCGACGCCGGCGATGGCCGCTTTGGGAATGTCGGTCTGCGCCCAGAGTTGCTGGCACGCCTGGCAGAGCGCGTCCCAGAAATAGTCCGGGTCTTGCTCGGCCCATCCCGGTTCCGGGGAAACGTAAGCCTCGATGGGGACGCGCACCTTCTGGCGCAGGTTGCCGCGCGGGTCGAAGAGCAGCGCGCGCACGCTCTGCGTGCCCACATCGATAGCCAGAATCGTGTCGGCGGCGGCGGACTGGTTCATGGCAATTGGTAGCCGAGCACCTGCCCCGCGTAAGCATCGCTGATGTAAAGCACGCCCTCATCTACGGCCAACCCCTGCGGGAAGGTCAGCGGCAACGTCGCCTCCTCGCCGCCGAGCGCCCAGAGGAACCGCCCCTCCATATCGAAGGCCAGCACCCGCCGGTTAATCGGATCGCTGATGTAGACATTGCCGCGCGCGTCCAGGGTCAGATAGGGCTTCTCGTCCGGCGCGTCACTGCCCCAGGTTGCCACGTTCCAGTGCCGGAGTATTGCCCCTTCGATGGTGAAGACCTGCACGCGCCGGTTCCACGTATCGGCTACGACCAACTCGCCCTCCGCGCTGATGGCGATGCCCACCGGTTCGTTGAGTTGGCCGATGCCCGCGCCGCGACTGCCGAACTCGCGCGCGAAGGTGCCTTCGGCGTCGAAGACTTGCACGCGCTTGTTGCCGGTATCGGTGACGTAGATCAGGCCGTCGGGGCCAATCGCCACGCCGCGCGGCCCGAAGAAGAAGCCCTCTCCGGCGGGATCTCCGGGCGTCACCTGGGCCAGCGATCCCCAACTCAGGAGATAGTCCCCCTGCGCGGTGAACTTCTGGATGCGGTGATTCCACGTATCCGCCACGTAGACGTGGCCCTCGTCATCCACGGCGATGCCCCAGGGTTCGTTGAATTGGCCCGGCCCGGTGCCGAACTCGCCCCAGGCGTGACGCACTGGCCCGTAGCCCATAAAGTGCCACACTTTGTGATTGGCCGTATCCACCGCATAGAGCGAGCCATCGGGGGCCACGGCCACATCGCGCAGCACCGCGTTTGAGGGGAGTTGCGCGCTGCTTTCCAGCGGGAGTTGCTGGGTTCCGGCGATGTAGGGGTCGGGGATGACCGTAGGCTGCGGAGAGACGACGACGCCTTCTTCTCCCAGGCGATAGCTCCAGACTTGCTGCGCCAAATCGCGCCGCACGTAGAGCCGGAATTCCTTGCGATAGGGCCAATTTTGCAGCGAGAAGGGGTCCTCGGGGTTTTTGAGCCGCGCGTAAGCGGTATAATCCCGATCCCAGATAATGTCCCACAGCGCGGAACGCATCGCCGGATCCGTTAACGCGAAGCGGATGCGCTCCCACGTCAGGCCGTAGTAGTCCTGGATCGGCCACCAGAGGTATTTGTAGTCAAACGCGGTGTAGTCGTTGGCGAGAATCGGTTCCACGGCGGGCCATTGTTGGCTGCCGGCGATGACCACCGGACTTTCCAGCAGCAGTTCGGCGACCGGAGAGCGTCCGTAGAAGTAGGTGTTGTTGAAGTGCGCGTCGAAGTACCAGTAGAAGGGCCAGGAGCCGTCTTCGCCATACGCCACGCGCACCATATCGGGGGTGCCCGTTGTGCGCCAGGAGACGTCCTCGATCTGCCGCAAGGCCACTTTGACATCCGGCGTGGCGTGCGCGTAGACCAGGAACTCGGTTGCCAGATCGTAGTTGATAAAGTTGAGCATGACCATCGTGCGCACGGTGAGCACGGAAAGGAAAATCACCAGCGTCAACAGCATCAGCCGCGCCGCGCGCTCCCTATCCATAAGGGATGTGGCCCAGGTGAACAGTCCGCCAAACAGCACGATCCCGCCCAATCCGCCGAACAGTCGGCCTAGCGGCTCCAGTTGTACCAGCGTCGGCCCGGCTTCTGGGATGCCCGGCGCCAGTGCGACGCGCAACGCGCCGACCGCGTTCCCAAAGACCATCAGCGCGGCTACCAGCAGGGGGAGGGAGAGCATCAGCATACTGCCCCGCCGTTGGGTGAAGTCCTCCCAGGTGAGGGTGGCGAGCAGTTTGTCCAGCCCCCATCCCGCCAGGAAGATGCTCGGCAGCGCGATATGCACCAGGAGCCAGGGCATTTTCTCGCCGGCCCAGGTGTACGCGGCCCACGAGAGCACCGTCCAGCCGAGCAGGAACCAGGGGAAGAAGGCTGCGGGCGTGATGTGGCGCGGCGCGTCCGCTTCGTCGTCGGGCAGGGCAGCGCGCGGGACGAAGATCTGGCGGAGCACGCTCGCTCCCGCGCCCACCGAGAAGAGCAGTGGCAGGTATTCGTAGAGTGGGCCGATGAGGAAGTAGTAGTAGATCGGCTGCCCGCCGCGTCGGACGCCTTGTTGCGCCATCCAGTAGCCTAGGCCGCCTATCAGCCCGGAGAGCACGCCGAAGCCCCAGGTGAAGAAGGTGGAGAAGAGGACGAAGAAGATGGCGTAGTGGATCAGGGCGATAATGGGCCAGCGCTGTTTGTCCCACCACATCCCCAGCGCCGCCGAGAATATCAGCACCAGCAGGGTGAGCGCGGCCATCGCCAGCACATGCGGCGAGGACATCCGCGAGAAGTTGCCTGTGCGCACGGCTTCGTAGACGATTTCGATGTTGAGGTTAGCGGCGAATTTGATGAAGAAGGCCGTGCCGAGCGGCAGGGTCAGGGTGCCCAGTGCCATAAGGATGTCGAAGGTGCGCATCTCCCGCATGTGGGATTCGCCGACGGCGTAGTAGAGCAGCACCAGCGCGCCGAATGCGGCCATGGTGCCCAGGCTCACCGTCACGCTCCCCCACCACGGCGTCTCCACCATCACCACGCGCGAGTTCCCGGCATCATCGAGCGCGGATTCCATCGTGGGCGCGGAGATCAGGGCCACGCCGAAGATGGCGAAGCATACCACCGCCACGCAGACGAGGCCCCAGAATATATTCGCCAGATCAGGCCGCTGCCAACGGGTTTGCAAGACGCGCCAGCCAAAGGGGACGGTCAGCATCCCGATAAACATCGCCGTGTAAAGATAGGCGTTTTCTTTAGAGGCATACATCAGGGCGAAGGCGGCTGCCATCCCATAGAGCCAGCGCGATTCGCCCTCGCGCCAGTACTCGAACATCATACAAATCAGCAGCACCGAGAAGAGCATCAAGGGCGCGTCGTGGCGGATGTAGCGCGAGTAGTACGAGATGGAGGGCGAGATGAGCAGCAGCAGCGCGGTGCAGGCGGCCCCCTTCGCGCCGAGCCATTTGCGGAAGAGGAGGGGCGTCATCACCAGCGCCACGCCCACCAGCGAGGTGTAGATGCGCGCGGTGAAGTCATTCGGGCCGAACAGGAAGTAGCTGAAGGCGGTCGCCTCGAAGAGCAACGGCCCGTGCATCATCGGGTTATGCTGAAATCCCCGCCCGGCGTACAGGTTCCAGGAGAACTTGGTGTGGATGCTCTCGTCGTGGCTGATGGCGCGCGTTTCGAGCATATAGAAGCGCGTCACCAGGGCCAGCACGAGTATGGTAATGTAAAAGATTTTCTCCCAACGGCGCAGCGATGTCTTTGGCATAGGCACTCCTGTAGAATGGCAAATTGCAAATGGCAGATTGCAAAATGTAGGTTGCTACACGATTTGCAACAGATCGGTCTTGTACGTGTGCTCCAAGCCCCCGTCCCCGGGGGCGGCTAGCGCGATGCTCGCTGATTTTGTCAGCTCAATCGGGCTAACTCTCTTCGATGACGCTATCGTCGAGTTTTTTGAAGAGCGGCGTGGGCTTGTGCAAAGGCAGGCCCGCGCGCAACGTCTCGAAAGTCCACGTCCCGGTGGCCTCGCTCGCGTCGTAGCGCAGCACGGAGTAGGTTTGGCCCTCGGCGTGTACCTCGGCGATGGTCTGCGCGCCGAAGAGGGGCGACT
>SLSP01000512.1 GCA_007130345.1 Thermoflexales bacterium | reverse complement strand
TCACTTCCACAAAGCCGTGTTGGTGATAGAGTTTCAACGCGGCTTCCACCAACTCGCGCGCTTCTTGCTGATGCCGGAGGCGCTCCGCCTTGCGGCGGGCGTGCCGGGCCAGCTTGATGTGGGCTTCTGCTGCCTTGCAATTGGCCGCGATCTCGTATTGTTGTGAGACCAGCGGGTTATTGCGGGCCAATCGCCGGGTCTCCTGGGCCAGTTCCAGCGTTTGGGACAGATGCTCTGAATCCCCAAGCGCGTTGTAGGTGATGGCCTTGATCATATTGAGACTGGCCTTCCCCCGATCATGATAGAGAACTTCGGCCAGCGCTGCGTCGATGCGCGCCAACGCGACTTGGGCCTCGTCCAGCGTCCCGCGACACGCTTGCAGATGCGCCAGCGCGGGCAGGTGATCGATGGCCTGGATGGAATCCTGCCAGATGTGGCTCCCCTCTTCTAACAAATCCAGACCGGCTTCGTAATCCCCCAGATAAACGCCCTGGATGAAGCCGCACCGATTCAGCGCCCTGCTCTCCATCGGGCGATGCCCGATCTCGCGGCTGATGAGCAACCGCTCCTGCTCGTATTCGGTGAGCAGCCGGTAATAATCCCCGTTGCGCTCCAAATCCAGCCCAAGCAAGTTGAGCAACGCCGCCTGCGTGATCTTGTCATCGAGGGCGTGGCTCATCGACAGGGCCGCCGCCGCTTCCAGATACCCCATGCTGCGTTCCGGCTGATCGCTGGTGGCGTAGATGCGGCCCATCCCGATCAAGATGCGGGCCTCGTGGCGCTGGTCGCCAGCCTGCCGGGCCACTTCCAGAGCCTCTTCCCCCGCCTCCTCCCACGAAGGGTCACTGTACATGAGCCGTTGGTTGGCGATGGCGGTCAGGCTGTGCATCTCGCGCGTCTTATCCCCGATTTCGCGGGCCAGCGTCAACGCTTCCTGGGCCATGGGGATACCCGCTTCCACTTCCTCGCGGCACGTCAAGTCGGCCACCCCCGGCTGTTGGAGCAGGGCGTCGATGAGCCAACGCGGGTCATCTTCGAGTTGGCGGGCCAGCGGCAGCAACGCCTTCGCATCCGCCCACCGCTGCGTCGAATTGCCCGTGAGGAGCATCACCTCGCGGCGCGCGTTCAGCGCCTCAAACCGCCGGGTGAGGATCTCCCGCCGGCGGGCCTCATCCCGCGTCTGCCGCGCCATCTCCTCCAAAATCTCCAGCGCGTGCGTGTAATGCTCCCCGGCCTCCACGTTGGCGTAGATGTCCTGCGCGCTTTTGGCCGCCTTGAGCGTGTAGTGCAACTCCTCATCCCGCTCCCCGGCCTGCCGATAGTGATGTGCCAACATCCCGTAATTCTGCTCGCACACGTTGGGGCCGAGCAGCGTTTCGAGATGGCGCGCCACTTGGAGATGGTACGCCATACGCTGCGTGCTCAACAAGCTCTCATACGCCGCGTCGCGGATTAGCGGCGACTTGAAGACGTACTCCACGCCCAAATCGGTGCGCCCGCGCTCCCGGATGAGTTGCGCGCGTTGGAGGGCCGTGAGGCACCGTTTTTGCGTCGCTATATCCTCAATCAGCGCGCTCAAGACCTTCGACCAGAAGACCTCGCCGATGATGGCGGCTTTCTGGAGCGCGTGTTGCTCCTCCGGCTCCAGTTGATCGATGCGCGCCATCAGCAACGTCTGCAAACTATCCGGCAGAATCAAGTCCGTGACGGCTTGCGTGGCCCGCCATTTGGTCGCCGCATCCGCCTCGACATTCTCATCGTCCGCCGGCTTCTCCTGGATCAACACTCCTTGCGCGATGAGGGCGCGGATCAATTCCTGGATATAGTAGGGATTGCCTTCGGCCTTCTTGATGATGACCTTTTCCGTCTCGTCGGGCAGCACGTCGGGGCCGAGCATCCGCTCGATAAAGACCTGGCTCTGCTCTGAGGTGAGCGGGTGCAACACCAGGTGGGTCAGGCGATGCGGATATTCCGTCTCCAGGTAGTGCTGGAACTTCCAGATGGGCGACGAGCGTTCGGGGCGGAAGGTGAACAGCCACAGGAGCGCTTCCTGATCGCACAGAGAGAGGCAGTATTTCAGCAAATCCAGCGAGGTCGTATCGACCCACTGCATATCGCTGAACGTGACCACCACCGACGCATCCCGCGCCATCGCCTCCAGCCAGTGGCGCATCGCCAGGAAAAACTGCTGCCGCAGCCCCTCCGCGTCCAGCGACTCGATCCGGGCCTGATACATCGCTTCCAGCGGCAGAGATAGGAACGTTGCCAGATAGGGGTAATACTCGCACATGCGCTCGCCCCAAAGGGCCTCCGCCTGCCGGTACAGCCGCTCGCGGATCTCCTCTTTGGATTCGTTGGGTTGCAATCGCAGCCAGTGCCGCAACACATCGAGCCAGACCGCGTAAGGCTGCGTCTGATAAGAGCGACAGTGCCCGCGCAACTCCAACACCGCCGCGCCGGAGTCGGACGCGGGATCGTCCTGGTTATACGCTTCGGCCATCAGCGCGTTCTGGCGGGCGAAGTGGTGCCGCACCTCCGACAGCAGCAGCGACTTGCCCAGGCCGCGCTCCCCGGTCATCGTGACGATGCCGCCCAAGCCATAAGTGCGCAAGTCTTCGATATACTCGATGAGCGCGTCGAACTCCACGTCCCGCCCGATCAGCGGGTTCGAGAGGCGATACGCTTGCTGGCGTTCCGCGTCCGGGCGCACCGCCAGAGGGCGATAGACGGCAATCGGCCGGCTGATGCCCTTGACCATGATTTTGCCTAGCGGTTTCCATTGGAACGTGTTGGGGATGAGCCGGTAGGTGTTCTCGCTCACCAGCACCGTGCCCGGTTCGGCGGCGGATTCCATCCGGGCCGCCAGCGCGATGGCTTCGCCCATCGCCGTGTTCTCGCTGTACCGCCGCCGGTCTCCCACGCTGGTCACGATCACCTCGCCGGTGTTCACGCCGACGCGCAACCGCAGGTCGATATCGGGATCGTGGCTCGACAGGTCGGCGGCATAGGGGCGGATGGCGCGCTGCATCGCCAGCGAAGCCAGCACCGCGCGCTCCGGGTCATCCTCGTGCGCGCTGGTCGCCCCGAAGAAGGCCACCAGCCCATCCCCCCGGAATTGATCCACCTTCCCGCCGAAGCGGTAAATCTCGGCTTCCAGGATTTTGAAGACCTGGTTCATAATCTCGACCCAGGCTTCTGTCCCCACTTGCTCCAGCAAATCCATAGACCCGCGCACATCGGCGAGGATGATGGTGGCGACGCGGCGCTCTCCCGCGAGGCCATCCGGTTGGGCCGGGCGGGCGGCGCGTGGCGCGGAGACCGCCGGTTCCGGGGCCGGCTCGCCGAGCGCGGCATCTTCGGCCACGGGCCGCTTCGCAAGCGTCACGGGAGCAGCGACTAGCTGTCCGCTGCACCGTCCGCAGAACTGGAACGTCAAGGGATTGGCAAATCCGCAGGTCAAGCAGAATTGCTTCAACCGGTTCCCGCACATCCCGCAATAGTGCATCCGAGGCGGGGACTCAAAGCCACAGTTGGGACATTGCATAGATTCCTCTTCTTTTTTCAGAGTGATACAAGACAAACAGAGCGCCGGATCGGGAACTTCCACCACCTCCCGATCCGAAGCGCTCTGTTACGTGGCACCTCGCGCGCTGTAAAGCGCGGGCTTACAGGCGATCCAGCACCTTGCGGAAGCGATTGGACAACTCTACCATAATCGCCACAGCCATATCGCCATCCCGTCGGAGCGCCCCCAGGAAATTCTCTCTGGGCATAATCAGACATTGCGTAGGTTCGACAGCTACCACTGTAGCCGTGCGTGGGCCACCGTCCAGGAGCGCTAACTCCCCGAAAAAATCGCCGGGATCGAACGTGTTGACCACAGTTTTTTCGCCGTTCTCTTGCTCGACCACCGCTTCGGCTTTGCCAGAGACGATGACGAAGAACCCGTAGCCCGCGCGCCCCTGGGGCACAATCACTTCACCGGGTTCGCACGGCCGGGCGACGAAAATTTTTGCCAGGTTTTGCAGTTGTCGCTTCTTGAGGTTCTTGAATAAGGGAACTTTTTCCAGAATTTTCAGCGTCTTTTCGACATCTACCATTAGCTTCCTCCTCAATTTGTGGATTCGGATTGTGGCGGCTTCTCACTGGCGCGGCCTCCCAAGCGGGATAGCGTCGCATTTCCTACACGATGATAGCCTACCTCTCATTATAGCGTAAGAGGGCATTGCGCGCAACTACCAAACCGGGGCAATTCCAGCCGGGGGCGGCTCCGAGGCAAACAAAAAGAGCGGGTGACGAGATTCGAACTCGTGACATTCAGCTTGGGAAGCTGACGTTCTACCACTGAACTACACCCGCGCTTGATAGGGGGCATTATAGCATAGCCAGCCAATTGTGCAAGTCGATAAACGGGCGGATCTATCCCCGATTTTTGTAGAAGAACGTATTGCAAAACCGACAGGCTATGCTAGAATGGTTTTGAGGGGGAAATAATGATACTGTTACGCACGCTGGAATACGCGCTCACGCACACCGACGAATTGACCCTATCCCTGGGCCAACACCTGGCCTTTGTGGCGGTGGCCCTGGGCGTGGGGCTGATAGTGTGCTTGCCCCTGGGCGTGTGGACTTCGCGCTCGCGGGCGGCGGCGCTGGTCATCATCAACGCCGTGAACGCCGCGCGCGTCGTCCCCAGTCTGGCGGTGCTCTTCCTCGTGGTGCCCTACCTGGGCCTCAGCTTCAACTCGGCGGCGGTGGCGCTGACGCTGTTGGCACTGCCCCCCATCCTCGTCAATACCGACGCCGCTTTCCGCAACCTGGATGCCGCCGTGCTGGAATCGGCGCGGGCGATGGGGATGACGTCCCGCCAAATCCTGTGGCAGGTGGAAGTCCCCCTCGCGCTGCCGGTGATTGTGGCCGGGATCCGCACCGCCACCGTCGAGGTCATCGCCAGCGCGACCCTGGCCGCGTTCGTGGGCGGCGGCGGCCTGGGGCGCTACATCACGCGCGGCCTGGCGATGTACGACACCGCGATCCTGCTCGTCGGCGCGATCCCCGTGGCGCTGCTGGCCCTCCTGGCGGAATTTGCGCTAGGGCGTGTGCAGCAGTGGCTTTCGCCGCCTGCCGCTCATTCGTAGAGTCGTATTGCGTAAAGTACCAAATTACGCAATACGCATCACGCAATACGATCACCTATCACTAACCCAAATCAAGGAGATATTCAAATGAAGAAGCAAATTCTACACAGT
>SLSP01000157.1 GCA_007130345.1 Thermoflexales bacterium | reverse complement strand
GGTAGCACCACAGGGAATCGTGGCCGCTTGAAAAGTGGGGGAAACCCCTCATTTTGTAGCCGGATTTCAGTGCTCAGTGGGGCAAAATCGTCATTTACAGCCCGAAAAATTCGCCCAAATGGCACTGATTTTCTCGACCACGATTAAGTGCAGTGCTACCCAGCCCATATCTTACCTGAAAATGAATCTATTACAATTGTACCCCGCTCCGACAAATTATGTGATTACAGAACAGTTACAGATCACGGCAATTGAGCGAACCGCACTCGCGCCCCCGGCAAAGCCTGCGCCAACAATGGCAAATCATCTTGCACCACCGTCGCAATTTTGGGATACCCGCCTGTCGTCTGATGGTCGGCGAGCATGATGATGGGCTGGCCGTCCGGCGGAATCTGGATGCTGCCCATCACCACACCATCGGAGACGATGTCCGCAGCCCCGGCGCGCGGCACCGGCGGCCCCTGGAGCCGCATCCCCATCCGGTCGCTGTGCGGCGTGATGACGTACTCGGCGGAGAGGAACGTCGCCAGCCCCGCAGCCGTGAAGGCGTCAGCCTGCGGGCCGAGGATGACGCGCGCGGTGGGATGAGGAGCGTAGGCGGGACGCTGCGCGTCGGGCCAGCGACGCCCCGCGCCGGCCACCGGGTCTCCGGGAGGTGGGCCAAGCGGGAGCACGTCCCCGGCGCGCACGGCGCGGCCCCCCACCCCGCCGAACTCGCCCGGCAGATACGTGGCCTGCGATCCCAGGAACGCGGGCAACGCGAGCCCGCCCGCCACCGCGAGGTACGCGCGCGCGCCGCGTTGGCGTTCCCCAAAGCGCAGGCAATCCCCGGCGCGCAGATACACCGCGTGCCAGGGGGGCACCGGCACATCCCCGGCCCACAGCTCGAACTCGGCTCCGCACACGGCAATCAGGCAGGCTTGCCGGGCACGCAGCGTCGGCCCGGTGAGCGTGATCTCCAGCCCGGCGGCGTCCGGCGGATTGCCCACCAGCGCGTTCGCGGCGCGGAAGGCCGCCGCGTCCACCGGGCCAGAGGGCGGGACGCCATAGCGCGCCCATCCGCGTCGCCCGCCGTCTTGCACGGTGGTCAGCAGGCCGGGATCAAGCACGTCCAATGCCGAAGGGCACATAGCATCTGGCAAATCCGACGCCGGGCGCGGGATGGCGTCCTGAGTTCTGCCTCCCGTGTCCTGAGTCGGAACAAAGCGCACGCGATCCCCGGCTTGCAGGGCGAAGGGGGCAACGCGGGCCGGGTCGAAGAGCGCGCGCGTGGTGCGTCCGATGATGCGCCATCCGCCGGGCGTGGGCAGCGCGTAGATGCCGGTTTGCGCGGCGGCGATGCCCACGCTCCCCGGCGCGATCCGCAGGCGCGGGGTTGCGAGGCGCGGCGTTGCCAGTTCCGGCGGCAAGCCGAGCAGGTAGGCGAAGCCCGGCGCGAAGCCCAACATCGCCACCGTGTAGACTTGGGCCGCGTGCCGGGCGATCACCTCGTCCGGCGAGAGGCCGCAATGCGCCGCCACCGCGTCGAGATCGGGGCCGGCGGCTCCGCCGTAGATCACGGGAAGCTCCACGAGGCGGCCTGCGGGCAGCGCGTCCGGCTCCGGGAGCGCGCGCGCGGCTCGTGACAGCGACTCCCGGAACGCTTCAGCCGCAACGCGGGTCGGGTCGAAGCGCACCAGCAGGGCGCGATAGGTGGGGACGGCTTCTTGCAGGCCAGGGGGCGGCGCGGCGGCGAGCGCGCTGTCCAGCGCGTGGACGCGGCGATTGAGCGTGGCATCGACTGCCGCGCCGAACTCGACGGTGAAGGCGGCCTCCCCCACCGGCAGGATGCGCGGATACTGGGGCGCGGCGCGAGCGCGGTTCAAGCGTCAACCGTCACGGGGGCCGTCGGCGGTCTTCTGCCGCTGCAAAACGCCTTCAATGGTTTCCAGCAGCAAGGGGGCATCGATGGGCTTGCTCAGATAGCTGTCGGCACCCAGGCGGAAGCCCCGCTGGCGGTCTTCGAGTGCCGAGAGGATGATGATGGGGATGGCGGACGTTTCTGCCGCCCCTTTGAGCACACTGACCACGTCGAAGCCGGTGATGTGGGGAATCATCACGTCCAGCAGGATCAAGTCGGGGTTGTCGGAACGCGCCATGTCCAGCGCTTCCATCCCATCCGCCGCCTCGATCACCTGATACCCGGCATCGGTTAGCTCCTGGCGCAGCAGCCGGCGGATGTGCGCGTCGTCATCGACCACCAGGATGCGGCTGCCCACCTCTCCGGCGGGCAGCGGATCGGCGGCAGGCGACGCGGCAGCGCGATAGGCGATGCTCGCGCACGAGTCCGCGTCGGGGGTCAGCGGGATCACGAAGCTGAAGGTGCTCCCCACGCCAAATTCGCTCTCCACCCAGATGCGGCCCTGGTGCTGCTCCACGATCTCGCGGCAGATGGGCAATCCCAGGCCCGTGCCCTGGGGCCGATCCGCTCCCGAATCGGAGACTTGCTTGAATTTCTCGAAGACTTCGGGCAGTCGCTCAGGCCGGATGCCCACACCGGTGTCCCTCACGCTGACCCATAACCAGCCCGCGTCGTTGGCGGGGTATAGCTCGGCGAGGGCGCTGCCAGAGGCGGCGAGCGTGCTCTGGGCGAGGGTGTCGATGCACCGCGCCTGTACCGTGACCTGCCCCTCGCGCGTGAATTTGAGCGCGTTGGAGAGCAAGTTCGTCAACACCTGCACCATCCGGTCGCGGTCTGCCGTCACCGGCGGCAAGGTGTCCGGCACCTCCACCTCCACCGGAATCTGCCGCTGGAGCGCCAGCGCAGAAATCGCGTTGACCGCCGTTTCGACGACTTCGGCCAGGGCCACCGGCTGCATATCCCAATCGGTCTTGCCGGCCTCCATTTTGGCGATATCCAAGACATCATTGATCAGGCGCGTCAGTCGCTCGCCCTCGCTGGTGATGATCTCCAAATTGCCCTGGATGCGGTCTGCCGCGCGCGTGCCGCGCGGGTCATCCGCCGCGATGCGCGGCACGATGTCGCGGACGAAGTGCTTTTCGATGAGTTTGGTGAAGCCCAACACCGAGGTCAACGGCGTGCGCAGTTCGTGAGAGACGGTGGAGATGAAGTTGGTCTTCATCCGGTCTACTTCCTGCTCGTGGGTGATGTCGCGCAGCACCGTGACCACGCCCAACACCTCCGGCTCCCCGGGCACCTCGGCCTCCTCCGCATCCAGGCCAAAGAGCGCGCGCTGAAGGAGCGCGCCCGTCGTGACTTTGTAGGTCAGTTCGTCATTGCCGCCAATCCCGCTGATGTCGCCGGAGAAGAGTTCGCCGGGATGCTCCAACGCGCGCCGCACAAGGTCGTCAATCGCAGCGGCCCCGATGATCTGCCGCAGCGGATTGCCGAGCATCTGGTTGGCCGGGAACCTGACGATGCGCGCGAAGGCCGGGTTGACCAGCACGATGCACCCGTTACGATCCGTGACCACCAATCCGTCGGCGATATTTTGCAAGATGGTGTCCAGGCGATTGTGCTCCGCTTGTAGCTCAGAGGTCCGCGCCGCCACCCGCGCTTCCAGCAGGCGATTGTGTTCTTGCAGCGCGTCGTAGAGCCGGGCATTTTCGATGGCGGCGGTGGCCTGTTGCCCCAACAACACGAGCGCGTTGACCTCATTGCGGTTCAGCAATCCGCCGGAGCGTTTGGAGCCAAAGAGGTAACAGCCGAGCAGGGCGTTGTGGTGGAAGAGGCCCAGGCAGATTTCCGTGCCGATGGCGGCCATCTGCTCCAGGGCCGGGTGAAGCGTTTCAGGATAGCGGGGCTGCTGATAGATCACCAGCGGCTCGCGGTGCCGCGTGAACCATTGGCGCAGACCGGCCTCGGCCAGCGCGAAGGGTTGTCCGTCTACCTGGCCTTGATAGTGGCGCGACCCATTCGCCGCTTCGGGGGATGCCAACAACACTGCCGCGAACGTCAAGCCCAACTGGCGAGGCACCTCGACGGTCAGCAGCGTCTTGATGTCATCCAGCCCCATTGTGGTGGACAGGTGCCGGCCATTTTCCCCCAAAATTTGCACGAAGTCCAATTGCTCGCGGAAGAAAACGCGATCCACACCCCGCTGGATGTAGAGTCGCAGCGGATTGAAGACGATGAAGAGCGCCAGTGTTGCCACCATCCCGGCCAAGACCGCGTTGGACGCGCCCGTCGCCCGCGTGATGACGTGATCCGCCACCGACATAATCACCAGATAGAGCAGGGCCATCAGCGCGCCGGAGACGCCATAGACCAGCGTGCGGTTGATCACCATGTCGATGTCCATCAGGCCATAACGGAAGACGGAAAAGAGGAACGAGATAGGGAGCAGGATCATCGCCAGGTTGGTGACGGATAAGGGGAGCCAGGGGCTTCCCGTGAGCATAACCGGCAGCACGTAGAACAGAATCCAGGGGATGCTGAACATCGCCAGGCCCCAGACCAGCCAGCGGATTTGGTTACGCACGCCGGGGCGCTGTGTGGTGATATAGCTGTGCGCAATCGCCGCGATCTGCAATCCCAAGAGTACCAACACCAGGGGATTGGCGATATCGAAGAACACAGCGCGGGCGCGCAGTGCGGTCGGCCCGCCCCAGAGCAGGGCCGCCGCTAACGCGAGGCCCGGCGTCAGCGGATGGAGGAGCCAGGGCAATCGGGGGGACTTTTCTAGCCAGGCTTTAGGTTCCGGGAAAATCAGGAGGGCGTGCAAGCCCAGGCTCAAGCTCAGGCACACGCCGAGGGCATCGACGGGGATGAACAACCACGACCAGGCCAGTGCTACATCGGTTCCAGCCGCCAGCAAGTTGTTGTTGATCTGGACGATGCCGATGAGCATAAAGGCTGCGGCTATCAGGCGCGCGGATTGTTCATCGCCGCGCCCCAGGATGAGGAGCAGGGTTGTCACCAGCATAGAGAGGCCGAAGAGCCACAGCGCGCCGCCGCGCCATAGCAGTTGCAGCGGTGTGTAGTGTTGTCGGAATACCTCGATCTCCCGCGTTACACCAGCGCGCCGCACGGTGTAGGTGAGCGGCGACGCGCTATGCTGGTAGAGCCGCTGCCGCCAGACGCCCGGCCTGAGCAGATCGGTGGCTACGTCGTGGCCGTCGATGCGGAGGATAACCTCATCTACACGCAAGGGTGAGCCGTTGGCCGCTTGCTTCACGACGATCTCGCGCCCGTAGAAGACGCCGACTTGGTCGGTTGGCGTGATCAGCAGGAGCGCGAAGAGCCACACGGCAT